>NZ_JAIUJZ010000140.1:0-31279 GCF_020176775.1 Saccharopolyspora sp. 6M | reverse complement strand
GCGCTGGGCCGCACCAACCAGGAGATCGCCGACGAGCTCCGGGTGAGCAGGCGAGCGGTCGAGAAGCACCGCACCGCGGACGACCGGTGTTCGGACGTGGTGCCGGCGCCGCTGCGGTGCGGAACTCGGCTGCCGCGGCCGGGAACTCGCCTGCAGCGGTGCAGGCCTTCCCCGGCGCGGCGGGGAACTCGTTGCCGCCGTGCGGGTGCTCCCCCGCCTCGGTGCGGGTGCCGGTGCGGAGTTCCGCGGTCCCGCTGTCGGGGTCGGTGCGCCGGGCCGCGGATCCGCTTCCCGGGGCACCGCGTTCATCTCCGCGGGGTCATGGCCCACTGCTCGCGGGCGGCGGTCACCTCCGCGACGATCGTGCGCAGGCCCGCGGGCAGCCGGGGCAGCCACTGCTCGGCCCGCTGCTCCGCGCGGCGCTGCACGGGGCGGGGCAGGCCGAGCCGGCCGGTGACGCCGGTGCCGGTGACCAGCAGGGCCAGCGCGACCTCGGCCTGGGCGTCCGGGACGGTGATCATCCCGGAGCGGATCGCGGCGGATTCCTCGTGCGTGAAGGTGTCCACCACCGCCTCCGCCGGGGCGCGCTGGTCGAGCCGGACCGGGCGCCAGGCGACCGCGGGCCCGGCGCGCCACCCGCCGGTGACCGGGACCTCGCGGACCACGTCGATGATGGTGAGCCGGGCGCGGACCTTCTCGGTCGCCGTGCCGGACAGGTACTGGATCCAGGTGCGCACCGAGTGCTGCGGCTCGGAGCGGATCTCGCGCAGCACCGACCAGGACAGGAAGTCCGGCGGCATGCCCTTGCCCGCCGGGCGGACGGTGGGCAGCACGCCGATCTCGTCCTCCAGCAGCAGTTCGGCGAGCAGGCCGCCCGCGCAACCGAGCGCGACCAGCTTGGGGTCCACCCGCGCGGCGAGCCGGTCGGTGCCGGTGTGCGCCACCAGGAAGTAGCGGTCGGCCAGCCGCAGCGGGATGCGGCCGGTGCGGGTGGCCCGTTCCCGGGACGCGCGTTCCGCGCGCGGATCCGGCGCCCGGGCGTCCGGGCCCTCCTCGTCCGGCAGGTCCTGTGACGTGGTCAGGACGGCTCGCGGCAGCCGGCGCGACCGGCCGCCGTTCACCGCGCCCTCGTGGATCGGCATGAACACCCCAGTGACTCGGTTTCCCCCGGGAAACGCCCTCGCGACGATGACTCCGCAGCGTTTCCAACCCGGGACACAGCGTAATCGTTCCCGGTGCGGGCCAAGATCCTCCAGAAGCGCGATGTTCGCTGTGATCAAGCCGACCCGACTTCGCTCGTTCGAGTGGTCATCAGTGGTCCGGCGTCGGAAACCCCTTGACGCGGAACGACTTCCCCTTCGAAAGCGGGCGCTCGCGGCACCGGCGGCGGGACGCCCGGAACACCCGGCCGCTCCCCGGCGTTTGACTTCGAGTTAACGCGAACTAGCACGATCGGCGCCGACCCACCACGAACGCCCCCGCGCCCGGTCCGAACCGCGGTCCCGTCCCAGGACGCCGCCCGCACCGGCCGCGCACCGCACCGGCTCCGCGACCGACCCGAACCGGCCGGCGGAGCCGCCACACCGAGAGGAACCACCACATGACCAGCTGGGAGACGATGCGCTCCTTCGCCAGCGACGACTCGGTGACCAGGCAGCGCCTGGCGCCCGGGCTCGCCAGGCGGATCGCGCGCTACGCCCGCCCGTACCTGCGCGACATCGTCCCGTTCCTGGTGCTGGTCGCCGCGGCCGCCGTGCTCGGCGTGGTGACCCCGCTGCTGTTCAAGGCGATCATCGACCACGGCATCCTGCCGCGAAACCCGGGCGTGGTGCTGTGGCTGGCGCTGGCCGTCGCCCTGGTCGCGGTGCTGGAGGCCGGGATGTCGCTGCTGCAGCGCTGGTACTCCGCGAAGCTCGGCGAAGGCCTCATCTACGACCTGCGCTCCGAGGTGTTCGACCACGTGCAGCGGATGCCGGTCGCGTTCTTCGTGCGGGCGCAGACCGGGTCGCTGGTCAGCAGGCTCAACACCGACGTGATCGGCGCCCAGCGCGCGCTGACCAGCACCCTGTCCTCGGTGGTGTCGAACGTGCTGAGCCTCGTGCTGGTGCTGGCGACGATGTTCACGCTGTCCTGGCAGATCACGCTGATCGCGCTGGCGCTGCTGCCGCTGTTCCTGCTGCCGGTGCGCTGGGTCGGCCGCCGGTTGCAGCGGATCACCCGCGAGCAGATGAAGACCGACGCCGAGCTGAGCTCGCTGATGACGGAGCGCTTCGGCGTCGGCGGCGCGATGCTGGCGAAGCTCTACGGCCGGGCCGACGAGGAGGCCGGGATGTTCTCCTCCCGGGCGGCGCGGGTCCGCGACCTGGGCGTGGTCTCGGCGATGTACAGCCGGGTGTTCTTCGTGGCGCTGACCCTGCTGGCCTCGCTGGCCACGGCCGTGGTGTACGGCCTCGGCGGCGGGCTGGTGATCTCCGGGGCGTTCGAGCTGGGCACGCTGGTGGCGCTGGCGACGCTGCTGAGCAGGCTCTACGGCCCGCTGACCGCGCTGTCCAACGTGCACGTGGACGTGATGACGGCGCTGGTCAGCTTCGACCGGGTCTTCGAGGTGCTGGACCTGCGGCCGATGGTCGAGGAGAAGCCGGACGCGGTGGTGCTCGACTCCCGGACCGAGCCGGCGGCCGTCGAGTTCGACGGGGTGTCGTTCCGCTACCCGGCCTCCGCGGAGGTGTCGCTGGCCTCGCTGGAGTCGGTGGCGCGCCCGGAGAGCGCCCCGGCGCACGAGGTGCTGCACGACATCAGCTTCCGCGCCGAGCCGGGTCAGACCATCGCGCTGGTGGGGCATTCCGGCGCGGGCAAGACGACGATCACGCACCTCGCGGGACGGCTCTACGACGTGGACGCGGGCAGCGTCCGGGTCGGCGGGCACGACGTGCGGGACGTGGCGCTGCGTTCGCTGTACTCGACGGTCGGCGTGGTCACCCAGGACGCGCACCTGTTCCACGACACGATCCGCGCGAACCTGGCCTACGCGCGGCCCGGGGCGTCCGACGCCGACCTGCTGGCCGCGCTGCGCACCGCGCAGCTGCAGGACCTGGTGGCCGACCTGCCGGACGGGCTGGACACGGTGGTCGGCGACCGCGGCTACCGGCTCTCCGGCGGGGAGAAGCAGCGGTTGGCGATCGCGCGGTTGCTGCTGAAGGCACCGCCGGTGGTCGTGCTGGACGAGGCCACCGCGCACCTGGATTCGGAATCGGAGGCGGCGGTGCAGCGGGCCCTGTCCACGGCGTTGGCCGGGCGGACCGCGCTGGTGATCGCGCACCGGCTGTCCACGATCCGCGAGGCGGACCGGATCCTGGTGATCTCCGGTGGCCGCATCGCCGAGCAGGGCACCCACGCCGATCTGCTCGCCCGCGACGGCCTCTACGCGGAGCTGCACCGCACCCAGTTCGCCGATTCTGCGGAGGCCGTCTCGACCACCTGATCCACCAGGGGCGTGGGGGGGGGGGGGGGGGGGCGCGGGCCGCGCGCCGGGGCCCGCGGCCCGCCCGCCGGCGCGCGCCCGGCCCCGCGAGCCGCGCGCGGGGCCCCGCCGCCCCCGCGCCCCCCGGGCCCGCCCCCCCCCGCCCCCCCCCCCCGCCCGGCCCGCCCCCCCCCCCCCCCCCCCCCCCCCCCCCCCCCCCCCCCCGCGGCCGACGCGCCGGACGACGACGCCTCCGCGGGCGCATCACTCCCAGTCCACGACCGGCCCCGAACCCGAAGCGCGTTCGAGTCATCCACCCCGGCCACCGGCTCCTACAACGGATGGCCGACGCGAAACGAGCTCCACCACGGGGTGCTCGCACACGAGAACCTGCGGCCCTCCAAGCCGAACCCACGCATTTTCGATCTTGTCCCGGCAGGCTCCGGCGTCTTTCGGGCGCAGCCTCTCCGCGGTCAGTCGGTGAGGGGGCGGGTGCCCTTGTAGCCGTCCGGGTCGATGCGGCGGAGCATCGCGCCGCAGATCTCCCCCAGCTGCTGGACCTGCGGTCCGGTGAGCGCGTCGAGCACGAGGTCGCGGACTCGCTCGACGTGGCCGGGCGCGGCTTCGACGACCTTGCGGTACCCGGCGTCGGTGAGCTCGGCGAGGTTGCTGCGGCCGTCGCGGTCCGAGCGGGCGCGGCGCACCCAGCCGTTCTTCTCCAGCCGGGCCACCACGTGCGAGACGCGGGACGGCGAGGCGCTGGCTCGGGCGGCGAGGTCGCTCATCCGCAGCGACCGGTCGGGGCGCTCGGAGAGCATCGCCATCACCCAGTAGCCGAAGTGCGTGACGCCGGAGTCGCGCTGCAGCTGGGAGTCGAGCGCGGGCGGCAGCAGGGTCATGAGCATCGCGAGCTGGCGCCATGCCTTCTGCTCTTCGTCGGTCAACCAGCGCGGCTCGTCCACCGGACCAGTCTGTCAGACCGGTTGAGTCGACCTGCGGCTTTGCCTATCCTAATATTTGAAGCTTCAATCAAAGGAGTCGGCGATGACCGCACCGCACCCCGGGCCGATGCCTGCCCTCTACCTCAGCCACGGAGCGCCACCGCTGGTCGACGACGAGCTGTGGACCGGCCAGCTGGCCGGGTGGAGCGCCGCCCTGCCGCGCCCGCGCGCCATCCTGGTGATCTCCGCGCACTGGGAGTCCGCGCCGCTGATGCTCGGTGCCACCGACACCGGGGCGCCGCTGACCTACGACTTCACCGGCTTCGCCGAGCGCTACTACCGCACCGAGTACCGCAGCCCGGGCGCCCCGGAGCTCGCCGCGCAGGTCGCCGCGCTGATGCCGGACGCCGAACCGGTCGCGCACCTGCCACGACGCGGGCTCGACCACGGGGCGTACGTCCCGCTGACCGTGATGTACCCGGACGCCGACGTCCCGGTACTGCAGATGTCGCTGCCCACCTTGGACCCGACCCGGCTGCTGGAGATCGGGCGCAGGCTCCGGCCGTTGCGCGACGACGGCGTGCTGATCATCGGCTCCGGGTTCACCACGCACGGGCTGCCGTTCCTCACCGACCCGAGCCCGCGCGCCGCCGCGCCCACCTGGTCGCAGGAGTTCGACCTGTGGGCCGGGGAGGCGCTGACCCGCGGCGCCGTGGACGAGCTGGCCGCCTACGCCGACCACGCCCCCGGGATGCCGTACGCGCACCCGACGGCCGAGCACTTCGCGCCGTTGTTCGTCACCCTCGGTGCCGCGACCGACCCGGAGGCGCCGCCGGAACAGCTCATCGACGGCTACTGGATGGGCCTGGCCAAGCGCTCGTTCCAAGTGGCCTGACCGCCCGCGGCGAGATCGGACGGTCCTCGGCGAGGCCGGGCCGGTCCGCAGCGAGGCCGGGCCGGTCCGCGGCGAGCATCTGCCGAGCACGCCGGGAGAGAACGCCCGACGAGCGCCTCGGCACGACCTCAGCCCGCGTTGACGATCCGTTCCACCGGGATGCCGCAGCGCTCGGCGCGGGCGCACCCGTGGATCTGCCAGTCGAGCTGGCCCGGAGCGTGCGCGTCGGAGTCGATCGCGAACTGGCAGCCCAGCTCGAAGGCCCGCCCGAGCAACTCCATCGGCGGATCCAGCCGCTCCGGCCGCGAATTGATCTCGACGGCGACGCCGTGGTCGCGGCAGGCGCGGAACACCTCGTCCGGGTCGAACTCCGATGGCGGCCGCTTCGAGCGCAACCGGCCGGTGCAGTGCCCCAGCACGTCGACCTGCGGGTTCGCCACCGCCGCGCACAACCGGCGGGTCATCTCGCGGCGCGGCATCCGCAGCTTGGAGTGCACGCTCGCCACCACCACGTCCAGTTCGGCGAGCAGCCCGGGGTCCTGGTCCAGGCCACCGTCGTCGAGGATGTCGACCTCGATGCCGGGGCGGATGCGGAACGGGGCGAGTTCGGCGTTCAGCTCGGCCACCAGCTCCAGCTGGGCACGCAGCCGTTCGGCGCTCAGCCCGCGCGCGACGGTCAGCCGCGGCGAGTGGTCGGTGAGCGCGATCCACTCGTGGCCGAGGTCCCGCGCGGTGCGGGCCATCTCGGCGACGGGGCTGCCGCCGTCGGACCAGTCGGAGTGGGTGTGGCAGTCGCCGCGCACCCGGGCCCGCAGCTCGCGGCCCTCCTCCGGTTCGGGCGCGGCGGAACGCAGCCGCGCCAGGTAGTCCGGGGTGCGGTCGCGCACCGCCTGCTCGATGACGCCCGCGGTGGTGCGGCCGATGCCGGGCAGTTCGGTCAACCGGCCGTCGGCGGCGCGTCGTTCGAGGTCGTCGTGCTGGGCGACGACGTCGGCGGCGCGGCGGAACGCGCGCACCCGGAACGCGGGTTCGTCCGCGCGTTCCAGCAGGAACGCGATCTCCCGCAGCGCGGTACCGGGGTCCATCCCCCGTTGGTAGCCGGTCCTCGCCGCGGGCGCACTGCGGAGGGAGGATGCGCACGGGTCAGGACGGGAACGGGAGGCACGGTGGACGCGCGGCAGCTGGAGTACTTCGTCACGATCGTCGACGAGGGCGGGTTCCACCGGGCCGCGGAGCGCCTGCACGTCGCGCAGCCCTCGCTGTCGCAGGCGGTGCGGACGCTGGAGCGGGACGTGGGCGTGGCGCTGTTCCACCGGCTGGGCAGGCGGGCGGTGCTCACCGAGGCGGGCCGCGCGATGCTCGAACCGGCGCGCCAAGTGCTGCGCGACCTGGACACGACGCGGGCGAGCGTCGAATCGGTGCAGGGCCTGCGGTCCGGTCGGGTGCAGCTGGCGGTGCTGCCGTCGCAGTGGGTGCAGCCGCTGACCGCGATGATCGGCCGGTTCCACGCGGAGTGCCCGGACGTGCTGGTGTCGGTGCAGCCCGCGTTCACCCCGTCGGACGCCGCCGACCTGGTGCGCGGTGGCCGCAGCGAGCTGGGGCTGATCGGGGCGGCGGAGGACTTCGCGCTGCCGGGACTGCGTTCCCGCCTGGTGGAGCGGCAGCGGTTCGTGGTGGTCACCGCGCCCGGCGGGCCGTGGGAGGCGGATCGCGCGGTGCTGCGCCGCGCGGACCTGGCGGGGCAGCGGGTGATCACCTCGCCGGAGGGGAACCGGATGCGGCACGTGGTGGACGAGATCATCGCGCAGGGCGTGGACCTGCGGATCGTGGTGGAGACCGCGCACCGGGAGGCGATCCTGCCGCTGGTGCTGGCCGGGACGGGCATCGCCGTGCTCACCGCGGGGTGGGCGGAGTTCGCGCGGGCCGCGGGCGCCCGCGTCCTGGACCTGGAGCCGGTGGCGGAGCTGCGGATCTCGCTGATCCACCGCCCGGCCCCGCTCACCCCGGCCGCGCAGCGCTTCCTGGACCTGGCGCTGGCCAGGGAGGAGCTCGGGCCGGCGAGCGAGGAACCGGCGCCGGGACGAGACGAACTGGGGAGATAGGCACCGCCTATCAAGCGGATGCGCAGCCGGTCTTGGACGCCGCCGCGAGATCCGCGTTGGATGGCGGCATGTCCAGCTACGAGATCGCGGTCCTGCCGGGTGACGGCATCGGTACCGAGGTGATGCCGGAGGCGCTGCGCGTGCTCGACGCGGTGCGCGCCGAGTACGGCACCGAGTTCCGCTACCGGCACTTCGACTGGAGTTGCGAGACCTACCGGGAGACGGGCCGGATGATGCCGGCGGACGGCATCGACCGGCTGCGCGACCACGATTCGATCCTGCTCGGCGCGGTCGGCTACCCGGGCGTGCCGGACCACGTGTCGCTGTGGGGCCTGCTGCTGCCGATCCGCCGGGAGTTCGACCAGTACGTGAACCTGCGGCCGGTGCGGCTGTTGCCGGGGGTGACGCCGCCGGTTCGGGACAAGGCGCCGGGCGACATCGACTTCTGGGTGGTGCGGGAGAACACCGAGGGCGAGTACTCACGGCTCGGCGGGCGCCAGGGCGAGGGCACCCCGGCGGAGATGGTGCTGCAGACGGCGGTGTTCACCCGGCACGGCACCGACCGGATCCTGCGCTACGCCTTCGAGTTCGCCGAGCGGATCGGGAAACCGCACGTCACGTCGGGGACGAAGTCGAACGGGATCTACCACTCGATGCCGTACTGGGACGAGCGGTTCCGGGCGATCGCGGCGGAGCACCCGCAGGTCGCGGTGGACCAGGACCACATCGACATCCTGTGCGCCCGGTTCGTGATGTCGCCGGAGCGGTTCGACGTGGTGGTGGCGAGCAACCTGTTCGGCGACATCCTCTCCGACCTGGGGCCGGGGGTGACCGGCACGATCGGCGTGGCGCCGTCGGGGAACATCAACCCGGAGCGGCGGTTCCCGTCGACGTTCGAGCCGGTGCACGGTTCGGCGCCGGACATCGCGGGGCGCGGGGTGGCGAATCCGATCGGGCAGATCTGGTCGGCGGCGATGATGCTGGACCACCTCGGCGAGCAGGACGCCGCCGCGGACGTGGTGCGGGCGATCGAGTCGGTGCTGGCGGCGGGCGCGGTGCGCACTCCGGACCTGGGTGGGTCGGCGAGCACCGCGGACCTCGGGAAGGCGATCGCCGCGGAGATCGGCGCGGCGTGACCGCGGCGGGCCGCGCACCTCGCGGGTGCGCGGCTCGCGCGTACGCGGCACGCGGGTCCGCGGCCGGGCGCGCGGCTCAGCCGGGGAAGTTGTGCTGGAGCCAGCCGGTGAGTTCCGCCCGCGCCGCGGCGAGCCGGTCGGGGGCGGGAGCGCCGGGGCCGTTGGCGATGAGCGCGACGTGCACCGCGCCCGGGTCGTCGGGCGCCGACAGCAGCAGCCGGGAGTCTTCGGTGCGGCGAACGGCGTCCGCGTCGAGGTCGGAGAGCACGGTGGTGGCGCGCTCGCCGAAGGTCGCGGGCAGGTGCAGCTCGGTCGGCGCGGTCCCCGGCCCGTCCCGCCACACGAGCGCGGGGGACTGCCCGTCGCCGACGACCTCGCGCAGCGCGGGCAGTGCGGCGGGGATCCGGTTCCAGGTGAGGGTGGTGTCCCCGTCGCGGGAGCGGTCCTCGTAGCTGAACGCGAGCGTGCTGCCGTCCACCGCCCGCGGGTACAGCCGGTCCAGCACCCGGGGGTCGGCGCGCAGCCCGAGGGTGCCGGTGTCGTCGCGGTGCACGACGGAGAAGTCCTCGCCGTTCCACCCGTCGGCGTCGGTCCGCACCTTCTCCGGGTTCCCGTTCATCTCCTCGTGGTGCCTGTCGTGGTAGACGTCCCACTGCCACTGGGTTCCGGAGAGCACCGGCCCGGATTCGGCGGGCCGCTGCCACCAGTCGGCGCCGGGCAGCCGGGAGTCCATGCCCTGGTAGAGGCCTTTGAGGACGGTCGGGAACTTCTCGGCGGTGTTCCCGCCGAGCGGATGCCCGAACTCGGAGACGAACCCGGTGGTGCCGAGGTCGGCGGCGCGGTCCCGGATCTCGGCGAAGTCCGCGGAGTTCTCCCCGTCCCGGGCCTTCCCGTACAGCCCGGATTGGGCGAGGGCGTGGTAGAAGTGCGCGTTGAACACGTACCGGGTGCCGAGCGCGTCGAGCTCGGTGAACCCGCCGGGCTCCCGCACGAACGGCACGTTGTTGTTCCAGAACAGCGCGGGTTCGACGTAGGCGGGTTTGTCCTGCCAGCCGGCGCGGTCCATCGCGGCCCGGAACTCCTCGAAGAACGGCCACAGCAGGTCGCGTTCCCATTCGGCGGCGTCCTGGCCGTCGTCGAGTTCCCCGGCGTGCGGCTCGTTCATCGGGTCGAAGCCGAGGACGCGCTGGAACTGGGCCGGGGTGAGGTGAGTGGCCAGGTGGCGCAGCGTGATCTCGGCCTGGTCCAGGAACGCCTCCCGCACACCGACCGGGCCTGCTTCCGTGGGGATGCGGCGGTCGTGCCAGAAGTCGGCCTTGGCCTGCTTCACCGCCTGGTTGTTCATCATGTTCTGCCCCCAGTGGACGCAGATCCCGCAGCTCTCCGGCGGGTAGTCGCCGCCGTCGACGACCCAGTCCGGTGCGCCGTCGCCGGTGTACCAGCTGTCCGGGCGGAACAGGTGCCGGGAGTAGAGGTCCTGGTGGTAGTCGGGCAGCACCCAGAACCCGGCGTCGGCGAACGCGGCGATCTGCTCGGTGACCTGGCGCAGGTAGTCGTGGTCGATGCGGCCCGGGACGGGCTGCACCCGTTCCCAGGACAGCAGGAAGCGGACGGCGTTGGCGCCGGTGCTCTCGCGCAGCGCGGTGGCCGATTCGCGGGCGTCCGCGGTGTCGGCGAAGGGCAGGTTGCTGTTCTCGGCGAGCTTGACCTCGCCGGAGATGTTGAAGCCGCGCAGCACGACCTCCCGGCCGTGCCCGTCGCGGTAGGACGCTCCCTTCGCGGACGGCACGAGGGTGAGGGTGCGGGCGGCGGCGTCGGCGGGCGCCGCGGCGCCGGGCAGGTCCGCGGGCGCTGCGGCGCCGGGGACGTCCGCGGGCGCTGCGGCGCCGGGGACGTCCGCGGGCGCTGCGGCGCCGGGGACGTCGGCGAGTGCATCGGCGCGGGGTACGTCGAGTGCTGCGGCGCGGGCGACCTCGGCGGGCGGCGGTGCGGCGTGCGCGAGCGGGAGCGGGAACGCGACCAGCGACAGCGCGCAGGCGGCGCCGAGCGAGCGGATCATGCGCCACAAGCTACGAACCGGGCGGTCCACCCACAACCATGAAACGTGAACAGCGTTCATCTTTCATTCGTTCGGCGCAATGCGCACCGACCCGCGCCCGCGAGCACCCGCGACCCCGGTTCCCGGTACCGGGACCACGGCGCCTACGCTGGACGTTTCCGGCCTCGTCAGTCCCCCGAGCGGGGCCGGAATCCCCGACCCCCGGAATCCCGAACCGCTGGACCCACCATGAGCACCGGACCGGAACCTCGGCACCAGCACGGCGTCGACCACTTCGACGCGACCTTCGCCCGCGACCTCGTCTGGGCGCAGCGGCTGCGCGAACAGCTCGCCGAGCTCCCCACCACCGACGACGAGCGCTGATCAGGCTCCCGGGCCGGGCCCCGGTCCCGGGTCGAGCCCGAGCTGCTCGGCCAGCAGCCGCAGCAACCGCTCCGCGTCCACCGGTTTCGTCACGCACTCGGTCGCCCCGGCTTCGAGGCTGCGCTCCCGGTCCCCCGGCATCGCCTTCGCCGTCACCGCGATGATCGGCAGGCCCCGGTGCCGCGGGATCCGCCGGATGGTTCGGATCGTGGAATCCCCGTCGAGCTCCGGCATCATCACGTCCATCAGCACGATCGCCACGTCCTCGTTCTCCTGCAGCGCACCGAGCCCGGCGATCCCGTTGTCCGCGTGCACCACCCGCAGGCCGCGCTGCTCCAGCAGGGCGGTGAGCGCGTAGACGCTGCGCGGGTCGTCGTCGACCACCAGCACCCGCTGGCCGGTGAACCGCGGCACCGCGTCGCGCCCCTCGCCGGGTTCCGCGCCGGTGAGCTCGCCGAACGAGGCGGTGGATTCCCAGTCCAGCAGCGGTGGATCGATGCCTTCGGCGGCCACGTCGAAGTGCACCTCCGCGCTGCTCGGGGCGAGCTCGGCCACCGGCGGGGCGGTGAGCCCGGCGATCGCCGCCGGAGGCGCGGGGTCGTCCTCGGCGTCCGGCTCGGCATCGGGGCCTTCCGGCGGCAGCAGCAGGGTGAACGTGCTGCCGCGGCCCGGTTCGCTGTCCACGGCGAGCCGCCCGCCGAGCAGCGCGGTCAGCTCCCGGCTGATCGACAGGCCCAGCCCGGTGCCGCCGAACTCGCGCACGATCGTCCCGTCGCCCTGCTGGAACGCCTCGAAGATCCGGCCGAGCTTGCCCGCGGGCACCCCGATCCCGGTGTCCGCGACCGAGAACGCGACCTGCCCGGAGCCGCGGTCCCGGTCGATGCGCAACCGCACCGAGCCGCGTTCGGTGAACTTCACCGCGTTCGACAGCAGGTTGCGCAGGATCTGCTCCAGCCTGCTCTGGTCGGTGCGGATCGTCGCGGGCACCGAATCCCCCGCCACGGCGGTGAATTCGAGCCCCTTGTCCTCGGCGACCGGCCGGTACTGGGCGTCCAGGTGCCGGACCAGTTCGGCGGTCGGCACGTCCTCCGGCAGCACCGTCATCCGCCCCGCCTCCACTTTGGACAGATCCAGCACGTCGTTGATCAACGCCAGCAGGTCGCTGCCCGCGGCGTGGATGGTGCGGGCCAGGTCCACCTGCTGCGAGGTGAGGTTGCCGTCGACGTTGTCGGCGAGCAGCTTCGCCAGGAGCAGCGAGCTGTTCAGCGGGGTGCGCAGCTCGTGCGACATGTTCGCCAGGAACTCCGACTTGTACGCCGAGGCCTGGGAGAGCTCGCCCGCGCGTTCCTCCAGCTGCTGGCGGGCCTGCTCGATCTCGCTGTTCTTGATCTCGATGTCCCGGTTGCGGGCGGCCAGCTGCTCGGCCTTCTCGGCGAGTTCCGAGTTGGAGCGCTGCAGCTCGTTCTGCTGCTGCTCCAGCTGCTCGGACCGGGCCCGCAGCTCGCGGGCGAGGCGCTGCGATTCGGCCAGCAGTTCCTCGGTGCGGGTGTTGGCGAGGATCGTGTTGACCTCCACCCCGATGGTCTCCTGCAGCCGTTGCAGCAGGTCCAGGTGCAGCGCGCTGAACTCGTGCACCGAGGCCAGTTCCAGCACGGCCAGCACCTCGTCCTCGAACAGCACCGGCACCACGACCACGCCGACCGGTTTCGCCGCGCCCAGCCCGGAGCTGATCCGCAGGTACTCCGGCGGGGTTTCGCGCACCAGGATCGTGGTGCGGTCCGCGGCGGCCTGCCCGACCAGCGACTGCCCCAGCTCGAAGCGCTCCGGGGTGCCCGCGTGCGGGAGCCCGTAGGCGGCGGTGCGGGTCAGCTCCGGCGCACCGTCCGAACCGGGCAGCGCCAGGTAGAACGCGCCGTACTGCGCGGAGACCAGCGGCACCAGCTCGGTCATGATCAGCGAGGCGAGGGAGTGCAGCTCGGCGCGGCCGCGCATCAGGCCGGACAGCCGGGTGAGGTGGGTCTTGAGCCAGTCCTGCTCCTCGTTGGTGCGGGTGGTCTCGGCCAGGTTCGAGATCATCGCGTTGATGTCGTCCTTGAGCTCGGCGACCTCGCCGCTGGCCTCCACGGTGATCTGCCGGGTGAGGTCACCGCTGGTGACGGCGTTGGCGACCCCGGCGATGGCCCGGACCTGGGTGGTGAGGTTCCCGGCGAGCCGGTTCACGCTCTCGGTGAGCCGCCGCCAGGTGCCGGAGACGTCGGCGACCTCCGCCTGGCCGCCGAGCTTGCCCTCGGTGCCGACCTCGCGGGCCACCCGCGTCACCTCGGAGGCGAACCCGGACAGCTGATCCACCATCGTGTTGATCGTGGTCTTGAGCTCCAGGATCTCGCCCTGCGCGTCCACGTCGATCTTCTTGGACAGGTCTCCCCCGGCGACGGCGGTGGTGACCTGGGCGATGTTGCGCACCTGGTTGGTCAGGTTGCGGGCCATCAGGTTGACGTTGTCGGTGAGGTCCTTCCACGTCCCGGCGACGCCCGGCACCCGCGCCTGCCCGCCGAGGATGCCTTCGGTGCCGACCTCGCGGGCCACCAGGGTGACCTGCTCGGCGAAGGAACCGAGGGTCTCCACCATGCCGTTGATCGTCGCGGCCAGCGCGGCGACCTCGCCCTTGGTCTCCACGGTGATCTTCTTGGACAGGTCGCCGCCCGCGACCGCGGAGGCGACGGCGGCGATGTTGCGGACCTGCGCGGTGAGGTTGTCGGCCATCAGGTTGACGTTGTCGGTGAGGTCCTTCCAGGTGCCGCCGACGCCCGGCACCCGCGCCTGCCCGCCGAGCTTGCCCTCGGTACCGACCTCCCGGGAGACGCGGGTGACCTCGTCGGCGAACGCGGAGAGCTGGTCCACCATCGTGTTCAGCGTGTTCTTCAGCTCCAGGATCTCGCCGCGCGCGTCCACGTCGATCTTCTGGCTGAGGTCGCCGCGCGCCACCGCCGCGGCGACCTGCGAGATGTTGCGGACCTGCGCGGTGAGGTTGTCGGCCATCAGGTTCACCGAGTCGGTCAGCCCGCGCCACGTCCCGGCCACGCCGGGCACCTGCGCCTGACCGCCGAGCCTGCCCTCGCTGCCGACCTCCCGGGCCACCCGCGTCACCTCGGAGGCGAACAGCGACAGCTGGTCGAGCAGGTCGTTGAACCGGGAGGCGACGTCGCCGAGCCCGCCGGGCAGCCGCTCCCCGGAGCGGCGCGGCATCCGCTGCGACAGGTCCCCGGCGGCGACGGCGCCGAGGACGCGGCTGAGCTCGCCGACGGGCCGCAGCAGCGAGTCCAGCAGTTCCTCCACGGCCCGTTCGGCCTCCCGCCAGCCGCCGGTGCCGCCGAACGCGGCCGCCGGGCGCGGCCACTCCCCGCGCGACGCCGAGCCGGTGACCCGGCGCAGTTCGGCGATGAGCCGCTGGTTGCGCTCGGCGAGGTCGTTGAACGCCGCGGCCAGCTCCGCGTCCGGGCCGGCGACCGCGAGCCTGCGGCGGAAGTTGCCGTCCCGCAGGTCCCGCAGACCGGCGAGCAGCCGCTCCCGCCCGGGGTCGGCGGTCACCGGGTCATCCCTTGCCGCGCGCGCCGCGATCCAGCCGCAGCTCGGTGGCCAGCACGGCGGCCTCGCTGCGGTGGCGCATCGCCAGCTTCGCCAGCATCTGCGACACGTAGTTCTTGATGGTCTTCTCGGCGAGGTACATCCGCTGCGAGATCTCGCGGTTGGTGAGTCCTTCGCCGATGAGCTCCAGCACCTCCCGCTCCCGCGAGGTCAGCTCGCGCAGCGGGTCGGCGCGCTCCTGCTCGCGGCGCAGCCAGGACAGCATCGCCTCGGTCTTCTTCGGGCTCAGCAGCGAGCGGCCGGAGCCGACGGTGCGCAGCGCGCTGAGCAGCTCCTCGCTCACCACGCCCTTGAGCACGAAGCCCGACGCCCCGGCCAGGATCGCGTCCAGCAGCGCCTCGTGGTCGTCGAACGAGGTGAGCATCAGGCACCGCAGGCCCGGCTGCCGCGATCGCAGTTCCCGGCACAGCTCCACGCCGTTGCCGTCGGGCAGCCGCACGTCGAGCACCGCCACGTCCGGGTCGTGCTGCGGCACCAGCGCCAGCGCCTCGGTCGCGGACGCCGCCTCGCCGATCAGCTCCAGTTCGGGGTCGGATTTCACCAGGGCCGCCACACCCCGCCGGATCACCTCGTGGTCGTCGACCACGAACACGCGCATCGCCATCTCGCTCGCCGGCCTCCCTCGTGGATCACCGCGGACACCAGGGCACCGACCAGGATAGGCACGAGCGGGCGTTATGCGCCCGGGGCGGAGTGGCGTCGATCTCGCAGTTCGAGCGGGGAAACGGGGACGACCGCGGTGCCGCCCAGCCCCGGGCTGAGGCGGCGGGCGTACCAGGACAGCTGGCACTGCTCGCGGCAGAAGTCGTCGGACGGGCTGGAGGACGGGATCGGTTCGCGGCAACTCGCACAGGTCATCATCGCTGCACCGCCTCCTCTGGAGGGCACCGTGGCAAGGTTCGTGCACCCCAGTGCACCCCCCGGTTGTTCCACCTGGGTTGCGCCCAGGTCACGGAACGGCGCCCACGGCGGTGCGGCGAACGGCGCAGCGCGGCCTCAGCCGTCCCGCATGAGGCGGTCGAAGGCGGCGTTGGCGTGCGCCCACTCGGCGGTGAGCACCGCGTCGCGGTCCTCGGCCGCGGTGGTGACGACGAAGCCGGGTTCGGCGACGCGGCGGCGCAGCTGGACGAGGTGCCCGGCGGCGGACCGCCCCAGCCGTTCGCCGTTGTCCCGCGGGACGCTCTGCCCGGGTGCGAGTTCGGTGGTGTCGGTGTCGGCCATGGTTCCGTTGTAGCCACCCTCGCGACTCGTCGCAGGACAGCGGCGAGGCGCGTGCGGCGACGGCGCGGCAGTGGTGCGCTGGGGGCGGCAGAGGTGACCGGGACGCCGGACCTCGGGACGACGACGCGAACGAGGAGCGACGGATGGCAGCCGAAGAGGTCGACGTGGTCGTGATCGGCATGGGGCCCGGTGGGGAGGACGTCGCCGGGCGCCTGGCCACGGCGGGGCTGGACGTGGTGGCCGTGGAGGCCCGGCTGGTCGGCGGCGAGTGCCCGTACTACGCGTGCATCCCGACCAAGATGATGGTGCGCGGCGCGGACGCGCTCGGCGAGGCCCGCCGGGTGCCGGAACTGGCCGGTTCCGCGACGGTGCGGCCCGACTTCACCCCGGTCGCGGACCGGATCCGGGACGAGGCCACGACCGGCTGGGACGACGCGGCCGCGGTGCAGCGGTTCGAGAAGACCGGCGGCCGGTTGGTGCGCGGCCGCGGCCGCATCACCGCTCCCGGCGAGGTGACGGTGACCGGCGGCGCGCAGCCGCGGACCTTCCACGCGCGCCGGGGGATCGTGCTCAACCCGGGCACCGAGCCGGTGGTGCCGCCCGTGGAGGGTCTCGCGGGCACGCCCTACTGGACGAACCGGGAGGCGGTGGCGGCGCGGGAGGCGCCGGATTCGCTGCTGGTGCTCGGCGCGGGGCCGGTGGGACTGGAGTTCACCCAGGTCTTCGCCCGGTTCGGCAGCGCCGTCACCCTCGTCGACAACGGGCAACGCGTGCTCGGCCCGGCCGAACCGGAGGCCTCCGCGGTGCTGGAGCGGGTGCTGCGTGCCGAGGGAGTCGACGTGCGCACCGGAACGGCGGTGCGGCGCGTCTCGCACGACGGGGACCTGTTCCGCGTCGAGTTCGACGGGGGCGAGCCGGTGCGGGTGCGGCGGCTGCTGGTGGCGACCGGGCGGCGCACCGACCTGGCGGAGCTCGGCGTCGGCGCGGTCGGGCTCGACGAGAACGCCCGCACGATCCCGGTGGACGGGCGGTTGCGCGCCGCCGACGGGGTGTGGGCGATCGGTGACGTCACCGGGCACGGCGCGTTCACCCACGTCTCCGTCCACCAGGCGCCGATCGCGGCGGCCGACCTGCTCGGCACCGGTGGTCCCGCGGCCGACTACCGGGCGGTGCCGTCGGTGACGTTCACCGATCCGGAGGTGGGCATGGTCGGGCTCACCGAATCCGCCGCGCTGGAGCGGGGATTCCGAGTGCGCACCGGCATCGCGCAGCTCCCCGCCACGCCGCGCGGCTTCATCCACGGCCCCGGCAACGACGGTCTGGTCAAGGTGGTGGCCGACGCGGACCGGGACGTGCTGGTCGGGGCGACGGCGGTGGCCCCCGGCGGCGGTGAGGTGCTGGGGGCGCTGTCGGTGGCGGTGCACGCGGAGGTGCCGCTGGCGGTGCTGCGGCAGCAGATCTGGGCCTACCCGACGTTCCACCGGGCCATCTCGGCGGCGCTGGAGGACCTCGGCACCGGCTGAGCGGGAGGTTTGAGCGGGGCCCGCACCGGGGAGGCCGCCAGGTGGAACCGATGTTCGGAGGCCCCGTTGACCTACGTGATCACCGAACCGTGCGTGGACGTGCTGGACCGCTCCTGCGTGGACGAGTGCCCGGTGGACTGCATCTACGAAGGCGGCCGGATGCTCTACATCCATCCGGACGAGTGCATCGACTGCGGCGCCTGCGAACCCGTCTGCCCGGTGGAGGCGATCTACTACGAGGACGACGTGCCGGACGAGCAGGCCGCCTACACGCAGGCGAACGCGGAGTTCTTCACCGAGCTCGGTTCGCCGGGCGGCGCGGCCTCGGTCGGCAAGGTGGACCGGGACGTCCCGCCGATCTCCGACCTCCCGCCGATGGCCTGACCCGGGTGGCCGCCCGGGGACGTCAGGGGGCGAGTTCGCGGCGGAGGTCGCGCTTGAGGACCTTGCCGGTGCTGGTGCGCGGCAGCGGCCCGGTGCGCAGGTGCACCTTCTCGGGCACCTTGAACGCGGCGAGGCGTTCGCCGACGTGGGCGCGGAGCTCGTCCGCCCCGGCCTTCGCGCCGTCGTGCAGCCGGACCACGGCGGCGACCTGCTCGCCGAGCTCGCGGTGCGGCACGCCGACCACGGCGGCGTCGGCGACGTCGGGGTGCTCGAACAGCGCGGCCTCCACTTCGGCGCAGTAGACGTTCTCGCCGCCGCGGATGACGATGTCCTTGATCCGGTCCACCACGTGCACCCGCCCGTCGGTGCGGTGCCCGAGGTCGCCGGTGCGGAACCAGCCGTCGCTGAACGCGGCCGCGGTGGACTCCGGGTCGTTCCAGTAGCCGCGCACCACGTTGGGCCCGCGGAACCAGAGCTCACCGATCTCGCCGTCGGGCAGGTCCTGCTCGGTGCCGGGGTCGACGACGCGCAGCTGAGCGCCGGGGACGCAGCGGCCGACGCTGTCGGGGTGCTCGACGTACTCGGGCCCGGTGTTGTTCACCACCGCCGAGGTGGTCTCGGTGAGCCCGTAGCCGTTGCCGGGAGCGACGTCCGGGGCGAACGCGGTGTGCACCAGCCCCACCAGGTCCGGCGGGATCGGCGCTCCGCCCATGTTCACCACTTCCACGGTGGACAGGTCGCCGTCGGCGTGCCGGGCGAGGTCGCGCAGCACGGTGGGCACGCCGGCCAGCGTGGTGAGCCGTTCCTGCCGCACCAGGTCGATGGCCTCGTCGGCGTCCCAGCGGTACAGGGTGGCGATCTTCGCCCCGGCGAGGGTCGCCGAGCACATCCCGGACAGGCCGGCGATGTGGAAGATCGGGAAGGTGAGCAGCACCCCGATCCGCGCGTCGGGGCCGGGTTCCACACCGGCGGCGAGCTGCCCGGCACGGCGGCCGAGCGCCATGTTCCACAGGTTCGTGCAGTGGTTGCGGTGGCTGGCGACGGCGCCCTTGGGGCGTCCGGTGGTGCCGGAGGTGTACATGATGGTCGCGTCGTCGTCCGGTGCCACCACCACGTCCGGCAGCGAGTCCACCGGATCGAGGCCGGTGAGCAGGTCCGCCCAGCAGCGCACCCCTTCGGGCGGGCCGACCCCGCGCACCTGCACGACGTCGAGGTCGCCGAAGTCGGGGGCGAGCTCGGCGACCCGTTCGGCGTCGGCGAACAGCACGCGCGCCCCGGAATCGGCCAGCGCGTAGCGCAGTTCCGGCGCGGTCCACCACGCGTTCAGCGGTACCGCGACGAGTCCGGCGGCCTGCACGGCCCAGAAGATCGGCGCCCACTCCGGGTAGTTGCGCATCGCGATCGCGACCCGGTCGCCCGGGTCGAGGCCGAAGTCGGCGCGCAGGCTCCGGGCCAGCCCGGCGGCGGTCCGCAGGTGTTCGGCGTAGCTCCAGCGCTGCTCGCCGAACACCAGGTAGTCGGCGTCGCCGTGGGCGGCGGTGCTGATCAGCACGTCGCGGAGGGTCTGCGGTCCGGTCGCGTAGACCCGCATCGGGATGCCGCGGACCTCGGCGTCGACCAGTTCGAACTCGCCGCCCGGTCCGGTCAGGCCTGCCAGCAACCGCTCCCGATCCGCCATGCCGCGACTCCTCCCCGGTCCACGCCGACCGGTCGATTCCACGATCGGATCCAGTCTGCGGTACCGGACGGTCTCGGGACCAGCCCCCGAACCGCCGCCGCGCCGGGCACCTCCGGACGAACGGGACGAGCACGGCCGGGGCTCCGGTGGCGCGGGTTCGCAGCGGTTCCCCCGCGAGGACGGCGATGTCGCCGCGCCTGGCCCTGCGGCAGAAATCGCGGCCGCACCGGGGGAACGGGCAGCGGGGGAACCGCTCACCCCGGTGCCGCGCGGCGGAAGCGGGCGGGACGGGCGGTGGGACCTCAGACCAGCTCCAGGATCGTCGCGTTGGCCTGGCCGCCTCCTTCGCACATGGTCTGCAACCCGTACCGCGTTCCGGTGTCCCGCAGGTGGTGGACCAGGGTGGTCATGATCCGCGCGCCGCTGGCGCCGAGGGGGTGGCCGAGGGCGATGGCGCCGCCGAGCGGGTTGAGGGTCTTCGGGTCGGCGCCGATCTCGGCGAGCCAGGCGAGCGGGACGGGCGCGAAGGCCTCGTTGACTTCGAAGGCGCCGATCCGGTCGAGCTCGATCCCGCTGCGCCGCAAGGCCTTGCGGGTGGCGGGGATGGGCGCGGTGAGCATGATGACCGGGTCGTCCCCGGCGAGCGAGGCGGTGTGCACGCGGGCGAGGGGGCGGAGTCCGAGCTGCGCGGCCTTCTCGCTGGTGGTCATGAGCAGCGCGGCGGAACCATCGCTGATCTGGGAGCTGTTGGCGGCGGTGATGACGCCGTCCTCGCGGAAGGCCGGCTTGAGCCCGGCGAGCTTGTCGGTGGTGCCGCCGCGGCGGATGCCCTCGTCGCGGTCGACGACGGTGCCGTCGGGTGCGGTGATGGGCAGGATCTGGCCGTCGAAGGCGCCGGAGTCCTGCGCGGCGGCGGCCTTCTCGTGCGAGGCGAGGCTGAACTCGTCGAGCCGGGTGCGGCTGAACCCCCAGCGTTCGGCGATCATCTCGGCGCCGATGCCCTGGTTCGGCGGGTCGCCCAGGTAGCGGTCGAGCAGTCGGGTCCCGAAGGGGTCGGCGCCCTGGGCGGCGCTGCCCATCGGGACGCGGCTCATGGATTCGACGCCGCCCGCGATGACGACGTCGTAGTGCCCGGCGATGAGCCCGGCGGCGGCGAAGTGCGCGGACTGCTGCGAGGAGCCGCACTGGCGGTCGACGGTGACGCCGGTGACGGTGTCGGGCCAGCCCGCGGCGAGCACGGCGTTGCGGGCGATGTCGAGGGTCTGCTCGCCGACCTGGCCGACGCAGCCCCAGATGACGTCGTCGACTTCGCCGGGGTCGAGGCCGGCCCGGCCGACGAGCCCTTCGAGGACCTGGGCGGACAGGTCGACGGGGTGCACTCCGGACAGCGCGCCACCGCGCTTGCCGACGGGGGTGCGGACGGCTTCCACGATCACCGCGTCACGCATGGTGTTCCTCCCACCGAGAAAAACGGTCAACTCTGACCGTCAACGAGATCGACCGGCTCCGCGTGACGGTCACGCGGACGCGTACCGGGATTTCAGGGCGCCCTTCACGAGCTTCCCGGTCGGCGTGCGGGGCAGTTCGGCGAGGAAGTCGACGCTGCTGGGCACCTTGTAGTGCGCGATCCGGGCGCGCACGTACTCCAGCAGCTCCCGCTCCAGTTCCGGGCCCGGTTCCGCACCGGCCGCGGGCTGCACCACGGCCTTCACCGACTCGCCCATCTCCGCGTCGGGCACGCCGATCACCGCCACGTCGGCGATGCGCGGGTGCAGCGCCAGCAGGTCCTCGACCTCCTGCGGGTAGATGTTCACCCCACCCGAGATGATCATGAACGCCTTGCGGTCGGTGAGGAACAGGAAGCCCTCGTCGTCCAGGTAACCGACGTCGCCGACCGTCGCCCAGGCCGGGTGCTCCGGATGCCGCGCGGACCGGGTCTTCGCCGCGTCGCCCCAGTACTCGAAGGACTGCTCCTCGCGGGCGAAGTACACGGTGCCGACCTCGCCGGGCGGCAGCTCGCGGCCGTCGTCCGCGCAGATCCGCAGCTCACCGAGCACCGCGCGCCCCACCGAACCGGGTTTCCGCTGCCACTGCGCGGAATCGATGAACGTCATGCCGATGCCCTCGGTCGAGGAGTAGTACTCCAGCAGGATCGGCCCCCACCACTCGATCATCGCCTGCTTCACCTCGGCCGGGCACGGCGCGGCCGCGTGCACCGCGACGCGGTGGCTGGAGAGGTCGTAGCGGTTGCGCACCTGCGCGGGCAGCTTCAGCATCCGCACGAACATCGTCGGCACCCACTGGCTGTGCGTGACGTGGTGGCGTTCGATCGAGCGCAGCGCCAGTTCCGGATCGAACTTCTCCATCAGCACCACGGTCCCGCCGAGCGCGTGCGTGGACGCGCAGTAGCGCAGCGGCGCCGCGTGGTAGATCGGCGCGGGCGAGAGGTACCGCGAACCGGGACCGATCCCGTACGGCCGCGCGACGACCGGGGTGAGCACGTCGCCTTCCTCGTGCACCTGCCGGTCGGGCAGTTCCGGGCGGATCCCCTTGGGGCGCCCGGTGGTTCCGGACGAGTACAGCATGTCCGCGCCGCGCGGCTGGTCCGCCGGCGGCCGCGGCGAGCAGCGGGCCAGCGCGGCCTCGTAGTCGGCGAACCCGGCGACCTCGCCGCCGAAGGCGAGTCGCACCCGCAACCCCGGCACCAGCGCGGCCACCTCGGCGGCGGCCGCGGCCAGGGCGGCGGACACCACGAGCGCGCCCGCGCCGGAATCCTCGACGACGTAGGCGATCTCGGCCGGGGTGAGGTGGCTGTTGACGGCGGTGACGTAGAGCCCGGAGCGCACCGCGGCCCAGTACACCTCGAACGCGGGCGGGGTGTTGTCGGTCAGCAGCGCCACCACGTCGCCGCGGCGCAGCCCGACCTCGCGCAGCGCGTGCGCCAGCCGGATCGACCGCTCCTCCAGCTCCCCGTAGGTCAACCGCTCGCCCGATCCCGCCATGATCACGGCGGGCCGGTCCGGGTCGGTCGCGGCGTGGGCACCTGGGTACATGGCGGTTCCTCCTCGAACCTCGGCCACGCCGCGGGCCTCCGCCGCCCGGCGAAGCGGCGGAGCCCACGGCGGAACCCGGTGCGGGCACCGGGCCCGGCCCGAGCCTGGCACCGCCGCACCACGACGGTCAATGCCGACTGCTTCCCTGCCGGGAGGTTTTCCGGGCCGGGTACGCTGACCGGGTGGTTCGGTCCGGCACGGCTAAGACGACGGCTCCCGGCGCACCGCGCACCCGCGAGGAGCGCACCGCCGACAGCAGAGCGCTGATCCTCGACGCCGCCGTGGACTGCCTCATCGAGCACGGCTACGCGGGCGCCTCCACCTTGGTGATCCAGGCGAAGGCCGGAGTGTCGCGCGGGCGGCTGCTGCACCACTTCCCGTCCCGGGACGGACTGCTGGTGGCGGCCGCGCAGCACCTGGCGAACACGCGGCTCGCGCAGACCAGCGTGCACGCCGAGCACAAGCTCGCCGACGAACCGGACGGCCCCGCGCGGGTGGACCGGTGCATCGAACTGCTGTGGGCGACGTTCCAGGAACCACACTTCTGGGCGGCGATCGAGCTGTGGACGGCCGCGCGCACCAACCCGGCGCTGGCCGCGGCGCTGCTGCCGGAGGAACGCGGGCTGCGCGCCGCGATCCGGGAGGCCACCGACGGGATCTGGGGCCCCGCGGTGCGCGCGCACCCGCGGTACGAGCTGCTGCGGGAGTTGCTGTTCACCAGCATGCGCGGCGCGGCGATGCCCTACGCCTTCGAGGACCGCTCCCCCGCCACCGACCCGCACCTGGCGCTGTGGAAGGACCTGGCCCACCGGTTGCTGGACGACGAGGACTGACCGAGGCCGGGCGCGATCACCGCTCGGAGCGGTCCGAGCCGGTCGCGGGACGGGGAGCACCTCCGGGGTTCTCGTGCTCGCGCACCACCCAGGCGGCCACTTCGGTCAGCTTGATGTTGGCCTCCTTCGACGCCCGCACCAGCAGGTCGAACGCCCGCTGACCGGAGATGCCGTACTGGGCCATCAGCAGCCCCTTCGCCTGGCCGATCCCGTCCCGCGACGCCACCGCTTCGCCGAGCTGGCGCTGTTCTCGCGCACCGGAGAGCGCCAACGCGGCGTGCGCCGCGAAGATCTCACCGATGAGGCGGCTCTCCTCGCCGAAGCGGACGTCGTGGCCGCCGTAGAGGTTCAACGCTCCCAGGGTGTCCTGCTGCACGAACAACCGGAACGAGATCAGGCTGCTCGCCCCGAGCCGGTGCGCCCGTTCCGCGAAGCGCGGCCAGCGGGTCTCCGTCGCGAAATCGTCCACCAGCACGGTCTCGTGCTCCCAGATGGCGTCCAGGCACGGCCCTTCGCCCAGCTCCTGCTGCGCCTCGTCGCACAGCCGCACCAGTTCTTCCGTCGGCACCCGCGCCCGCACCTTCCGCCGGTGCACCTGCGTGATCCCGCCGGAGACGACCCCGGGCACCGTCCCGACGGCGGACCGCACGATGCCGGCCAGGGTCTCCTCCTCGCTCGATTCCGCTTCCAGGTTCCTGGCGAGCGTGCTCATGGTGCGCGCGAGTCCGTGGCGCGGGTTCTGATCATCGGTCACGGCGACTCCTCCGGCTCGTAGCTCGCCGTGCGGCGCCAGGTGGTCCCGCACGACTCGGCCGGGCCGTACGTCCGGGTGGCGCGACCCGACCTTCGACGCTGCGTGCTGAGACCCTCTCATCCGAGGGCCCGCAGCACACCCGCCGCGATCCCGCGGCGCCCAGGCCGGATCACGCACCACCGGACGCTCAGCGCGGGGCCATGCGGATGGCGCCGTCGAGGCGGATGACCTCGCCGTTGAGCATCGGGTTGGCGACGATGTGCTCGGCGAGCGCGCCGAACTCGTCGGGTTCGCCGAGCCGCGAGGGGTGCGGGACCTGGTCGCCCAGCGACGCCTTGACCTCCTCGGAGGCACCGGCCAGCAGCGGGGTGTTGAACAGGCCGGGCGCGATGGTGACCACCCGGATGCGGTGCTCGGCGAGGTCGCGGGCGATCGGCAGCGTCATGCCGACGACGCCGCCCTTGGACGCGGAGTAGGCGGCCTGCCCGACCTGGCCGTCGAACGCGGCGGCGGAGGCGGTGTTGATGATGACGCCGCGCTCCTCCCCCACCGGCTCGTGGGTGATCATCCGTTCGGCGCCGAGGCGCAGCACGTTGAAGGTGCCGATCAGGTTGATGTTGATGATCTTCGTGAAGGCCGCGAGCGGGAACGCGCCGTGCTTGCGGCTGACCACCCGCAGCGCGTTGCCGAGCCCCGCGCAGTTCACGACCACCCGCAGCGGCCCGAGCTCCCGGGCGGCGTCGAGCGCCGCGGCGACCTGGTCCTCGTCGGTCACGTCGGCCGCGGCGAACCGGGCCCGCTCGCCGAGGTCGGCGGCGACCTGCTCGCCCGCCGAGGTGGGCAGGTCCAGCAGCACGACGCTGCCACCGGCCGCGACCAGCCGCTTCGCGGTGGCCAACCCGAGCCCGGACGCCCCTCCGGTGATGACTGCGACGCCGCCGGTGATGTCCATGCGCTCCTCCTCGTCCCGGCGGGACCACCCGGGCCCCGACCAGTCAGCAATGACCGTTTTCTACGGCACCCGGCGCACCGACCGCAAGAACCCGCCACCGAACCGGGGTGGGCGGACCGTTGAACCGACCAGATCGGACGAGCGGCCCGTTCACCCCGCCCGCCAGGCCCGAGTGAACGGACCGTTGGTCCAACCGGATCGGACGAACGGTCCGCTCACCCACGCCACCACCGTGACGATCTCGACCACGCCGCGGGGGGGGGGGCCCGGGGGGCCCCAAGGGTGGGGCCGCCCGGGGGGCGCAACCCCGCCCGGGGGGGCGCCTTGGGGGGGGCGGGGGTGAGGTCGGCGCCGCGCCCCCGCCCCCCCGGCCCCCCCCCCTCGCCTCACCAGCCACCATAAAACACTGCCGCGCCCCGGCCCCCCCCCCCCACTCCGCTGCCGGGGCGACACATTTCGGGGCCGCGGCTCGTTGTCCTCCACGTCACCCGGACCCGTCGTCAACGCCGAGGAATCGCCGATGCACACCACACGCCCCACCGGTACCGGCATGACCAGCAGCGACCAGATCGCGCGGCACGCCCGCAAGATCCCCGACGCGGTGGCGCTGCGCTTCGGCGACGCGGGCCGCACGTACCGCGAGCTCGACGAGCGGCTGAGCAGGCTGGCGAACGCGCTGCTGGCGCGCGGGGTGTCGGCGGGCGACCGGGTCGCGGTGCTGGGCTTGAACGGCATCGAGGTGGTGGAGGCCTACCACGCGTGTGGCCGGCTCGGCGCGATCTGCGTGCCGATCAACTTCCGACTGGTGCCGGACGAGGTGGCGTACGCGCTGACCGACAGCGGCGCGGTCGCGGTGGTGGTGGACGCGGCGCTGGCCCCGGTGCTGGCCAAGGCGCGCGCGCAGGCACCGGAGGTGCGCACCGTCCTGGTGATCGGCGGGGCGGACACCGGCGCGGAGGGCTACGAGGAGGCGCTGGCGGCGGCCGATCCGGTCTCGCCCGGTGTCGACGTGGCCGAAGAGTCGCCCGCGTTCATCATGTACACCTCGGGCACGACGGGCCGCCCGAAGGGCGCGGTGCTGACGCACCACAACCTGCTGCTGCACTCGTTCAGCATGATGGCGCACCTGGGCACGCCCGCCGGGGAGCGGGTGGGGATCTCGGGTGCGCCGCTGTTCCACATCGCCGGGGTGTCCACGATGTTGCCGAACGTGCTGCTGGGGGGCTGCACGGTGGTGTCGCGCTCGGGCCGGTTCGATCCGGCGGAGGTGGTGGACGTGCTGGAGCGGGAGCGCGTCACGGACTGCTTCTTCGTTCCGGCGCAGTGGCAGGCGATCTGCTCGGTGCCGGGCGTGGCCGAGCGGGATTGGTCGGCGCTGCACCGGTTGTCGTGGGGTGCGGCGCCCGCGTCGACCCCGCTGCTGCGCCGCCTGATCGAGGTGTTCCCGGACGCGGAGGTGGTGACCTCGTTCGGCCAGACCGAGTGCAGCCCGGTGACGACGCTGTTGCGCGGGGAGGACGCGCTGCGCAAGATCGGTTCGGTGGGCACGCCGATGCTCAACGTCGAGGTCCGCGTGGTGGACGAGGAGATGAACGACGTGCCGCGCGGCGAGGTCGGCGAGATCGTGTACCGCGGCCCGACGGTGATGCAGGGCTACTGGGGCAAACCGGCGGAGACCGCGGACGCGTTCGCGGGCGGCTGGTTCCACTCCGGCGACCTGGTGCGGGAGGACGAGGACGGCTACTACTTCGTCGTCGACCGCAAGAAGGACATGATCATCTCGGGTGGGGAGAACATCTACTGCGCCGAGGTGGAGGACGTGCTGGCCGGGCACCCGAAGGTCGGCGAGGTGGCGCTGATCGGCGTGCCGGACGAGAAGTGGGGCGAGACCCCGCTGGCGGTGCTGGTCGCCCGCGACCCGGCGGATCCGCCGACGGCCGCGGACGTGGAGGCCTACTGCCGCGAGCACCTGGCCGGCTACAAGCGCCCCCGCCACATCTCGGTGATCGCGGAGCTGCCGCGCAACCCGAGCGGCAAGATCCTCAAGACGAGGCTGCGCACCGCCCGCGCGGACGGCGAGCTCCCCGACACCTGATCCGGGCGGACGGCCCGCCCGCGGACCGGGCGGGCCGTCCCCCTGCGGGAGCTACTTCTCGGACCACCGCGGCGGCGGGTTGTCGCCGAAGATGCGCTCGGCCTGCTCGGCGGTGGGGATCACGAAGATCCCGCTGGCTTCCACGAGGACCCGGTCCGGTTCGTCCTCGGTGGTGATGGTGGCCTTCGGGCCGGTGCGCCGATCGGTGATCGAGTCCTCCGGCACCCAGGCGGTGAGCCGCAGCGGGGTTTCCAGCGGCACGGGCCTGCGGTAGCGCAGCGACAGCGACACGGTCATGCCGGGGCGGCCCTGGGCGGCGTGCGCGTGCCCGAGGATCTGGTCGACGAGCATGGCGCTGATCCCGCCGTGGGTGTAGCTGTGCGGGCCTTCGTAGGCGAGCCCGAGCGTGCAGGTGCCGGTGGCGACGCCGTCGGCGACCCGCACCCGCATCGGTGGTGCGATCGGGTTTCCGGGCCCGCTGGCGGGGTTGTACATCCGCCTGCCGGGTTTGGCCTCGTCGAGCGTCGGCGGCACGTGCCTAGTGCGGCTCGCTTCGGTGAGCGGGCCGACGAGGTCGCGGGCCTGGTCGGCGGTCTTGCGCAGCGTGGCGGCGTCCACCTCGGTGCCGGCGGCGGCCTGGACGAGTTCGCGCAGCGCGTCGCCGAGTTCGCGCGCGGCGCGGGCCCGGTCCTGGGCGTGGTCCTCGCCGGAGCCGTCGGGCTCGCGTTCGGCGTCGGACTGGCGGTATTCGCTGATGACGGGTGTCTCCTGGTCGTTCCGGTGGTGCGCCGCGGTCACTCGCCGCGCCACACGGGGGCGCGCTTCTCGGCGAACGCACGGGCGCCTTCCTGCGCGTCGGCGGAGCCGAACACGGGCCCGGCGATCTCGGCCTGCTCGGCGAACGCCTCGGCGTCGGTCCAGCGCAGCGCGCCGGAGACGATCCGCTTGGTGGCGCGCACGGCGAGCGGCCCGTTGGCGGCGACGCGCGCGGCGAGCTCCTTGGCACCGTCGAGGGCGCCGCCGGGTTCGGTGAGGCTGTTGACGAGGCCGTGGGCGTGCGCCTTCTCGGCGGTGAGCGGGTCGCCGGTGAGCGCGATCTCCATGGCCAGCTGGTACGGCAGCGCCTTCGGCAGCCGCAGCAGTCCGCCCGCGGCGGCGACGAGCCCGCGCTTGACCTCGGGCAGCCCGAACTTCGCTTCGCGGGAGGCGACGACGAGGTCGGCGGACAGCGCGAGTTCGCAGCCTCCGGCCAGCGCCCAGCCTTCGACGGCGGCGATGAGCGGCTTGGACGGCGGCCGTTCGGTGAGCCCGCCGAACCCGCGGCCGGGCACGTGCGGCCGTTCGCCGCGGGTGAAGGCCTTGAGGTCCATGCCCGCGCAGAACGTGCCGCCGGCGCCGGTGATGATGCCGAGGACGAGGTCGCTGCGGGATTCGAGTTCGTCGACGGCGGCGGCGATGCCTTCGGCGACGGACGCGTCGACGGCGTTGCGGGCTTCGGGCCGGTCGATGGTGATCACGGCGATGCCGTCGCCGAATTCGGTGCGGACGCTCTCGCTCACGTGCTGCTCTCCTCCTGCTCCGCGCCGCCTGGCGGTGGCGTTCTCCCTGGCAGTGTTACTCGCTCGCGAAAAAACGGTCAAGGCAGACCGCTGCGGGTCACTGTGCGGTCGGCCACCTCGGGATGCTCCCACGCGCGCCGGGATCGTCGGTGGTGGCGGGCATGCTGTGTCGCGGACGAGAGGGGGTGCGCGGTGCGGCAACGGCAGGTCGCCCTGCTCCGCGGGGTGAACGTGGGCGGGCACAACAGGATTCCGATGGCGCGGTGGCGGGAGGTGCTGTCCGGGCGGGGTTTCGGCGAGGTGGGGACGTTGCTGCAGAGCGGCAACGCGGTGTTCACCGCGTCCTGCCCGGCGGCCGAGTCGGAACGGCTGGTGGCGGCGGACCTCGCCGCGGAGTTCGGGTTCGAGGTGCCGGTGCTGGTGCGCACCCGCGACGAGCTGGCGGCGGTGGTGGCGGCCGATCCGCTGGGCGAGGTGGCGAGCGTCCCGGCGCAGTACCTGGTGACGTTCCTGTCCGCGCGCCCCGACCCGGCGGCGCTGGCGGAGCTGGACGTGGCGGGCTGCGCGCCGGACATGGTGCGGTTCGGCGAGCGCGAGGTCTACGTGTGGTGCCCGGAGGGCGTGCGGAACTCGCGGATGCCGCAGTCGTGGTGGGAGCGCCGCCTCGGCCTGCGCGCGACCTCCCGCAACTGGTCGACGGTGACCCGCCTGCTGGCGCTGGCCGATTCCGGCCGGTGAGCTCGTCTCGGGGTTCGGGCCGGGACGTTGTCCCCTACCGATGTGCCGCGGCGACGTCTGACGCTGGGTCGTGGGAGCCACGTGGTGGCGCCGCGCGGCCGGGCTGCGGCGCAACCGAGCGAGGAGGGCGCAATGGGGCGAGCGGTGGGCATCGACCTGGGCACGACGAACTCCGTGGTGGCGGTGCTGGAGGGCGGCGAGGCGACCGTCATCGCGAACTCGGAGGGCGCGCGCACCACACCGTCGGTGGTGGCGTTCGCCCGCAGCGGTGAGCTGCTGACCGGCCAGCCTGCGAAGAACCAGGCGGTCACGAACGTCGATCGCACGATCCGGTCGGTGAAGCGGCACATGGGCACCGACTGGAAGACCACGATCGACGAGAAGGACTACACGGCGCAGGAGATCAGCGCCCGCGTGCTGATGAAGTTGAAGCGCGACGCCGAGACCTATCTGGGCGAGGACGTGACCGATGCGGTGATCACGGTCCCGGCGTACTTCGACGACGCGCAGCGGCAGACGACGAAGGAGGCCGGCCAGATCGCGGGCCTCAACGTGCTGCGCATCATCAACGAGCCGACGGCGGCCGCCCTCGCCTACGGGCTGGAGAAGGGCGAGAAGGAGCAGACGATCCTGGTGTTCGACCTCGGTGGCGGCACGTTCGACGTGTCGCTGCTGGACGTCGGCGAGGGCCTGGTCGAGGTGAAGGCGACCTCGGGCGACACCGACCTGGGCGGCGATGACTGGGACCAGCGGATCGTGGACTGGCTGGTGGAGAAGTTCAAGGCGTCCTCGGGCATCGACCTGACGAAGGACAAGATGGCCTTGCAACGCATCAAGGAAGCCGCGGAGAAGGCCAAGATCGAGCTGTCGAGCTCGTCGACGACGAACATCAACCTGCCGTACATCACGGTGGATTCCGAGAAGAACCCGATGTTCCTGGACGAGACGCTGTCCCGCGCGGAGTTCCAGCGCATCACCTCGGACCTGCTGGAGCGCACCCGCAAGCCGTTCGAGAACGCGGTGCGGGACGCGGGGATCTCGGTGCAGGACGTGGACCACGTGGTGCTGGTGGGCGGTTCCACGCGGATGCCCGCGGTGACGGAGCTGGTGAAGGAGCTGACCGGCGGCAAGGAACCGCACAAGGGCGTGAACCCGGACGAGGTGGTGGCGGTCGGCGCCGCGTTGCAGGCGGGGGTGCTGCGCGGCGAGGTGAAGGACGTCCTGCTGCTGGACGTGACACCGCTGTCCTTGGGCATCGAGACCAAGGGCGGGATCATGACCAAGCTGATCGAGCGGAACACCACGATCCCGACGAAGCGTTCGGAGACGTTCACGACGGCGGACGACAACCAGCCTTCGGTGCAGATCCAGGTGTTCCAGGGCGAGCGGGAGATCGCGGCGCACAACAAGAAGCTGGGCAGCTTCGACCTGACGGGCCTGCCGCCCGCCCCGCGCGGGGTGCCGCAGATCGAGGTGTCGTTCGACATCGACGCGAACGGCATCGTGCACGTCAACGCGAAGGACCTCGGCACCGGCAAGGAGCAGTCCATCCAGATCTCCGGCGGTTCGGCGCTGCCGAAGGAGGACATCGACCGGATGGTCTCGGACGCCGAGGCGCACGCCGACGAGGACCGCAACCGCCGCGAGGAGGCGGAGACCCGCAACCAGGCCGAAACCCTCGTCTACCAGACGGAGAAGGTCCTCACCGACAACGACGACAAGCTGCCCGCGGAGCTGAAGGAGCGGGTGCGGTCGTCGATCGGCGAGGCGAACGAGGCGCTGCGCGGGCAGGACGTGTCGGCGATCCGGACGGCGGTGGACAAGCTGGCGTCCGAGTCGCAGGAGCTGGGCCAGGCGATCTACGGCAACGCCGGAGGCGGTGCGGGCC
>NZ_JAIUJZ010000139.1:0-31631 GCF_020176775.1 Saccharopolyspora sp. 6M | reverse complement strand
GCACCGCGGGCCACTGCCACGCCGCGCCCTGCGCCGAGACCTTCCCGCCGCCGCCCACCGGGTCGACGGCGATCGCCGGCCCCCCCCGCGCCCGCGCCCCCCCCCCCCCCGGGTTCCCGGAACCCTCCCGCACCCGTTCGGAACGAGGAACACGATGGACATGAGCGGTATGCACGCCGGCACCGGAGTGACCGGAGTGGACGCCGCGGGGCTCGTGCTGCGGGTGCTGCTGCTCGGCGGCACCGTCGTCGCCGCCGGGCTCGGGCTGCTGCGCCCCGCCGTGCGCGGCACCGGCCGCGCCACCACCTGGATCGCGTGGGCCGCCGCCGGGGTGGGCGCGGTCGCCGCGCTGCTGTCGATCCCGCTGCTCGACATCAACGTCCCCGTCGCCGTCGTGCACGCGGTGCTGCTGCTGGCGCTGCCGGTCGCGCTGCGCGCGCCCACGCCCGCCGCCTACCTCGGATTCGCGCTCACCGCGCTCGTCGTCGTGGAGAGCGCGCTCGGGCACTCGCCCGCGGAATTCCTCGTCACCACCCTCGTCACCGCCACCGCCGTCACCTGGCTCGGGCTCGCCGGGTTCGCGCTCACCCTGCCCGCCGAGCGGCGCCCCGAAGGCGGACTGCGGCTGCGGCCGCTGGCGATCGTGCTCGCCGTGGTGCTGCTCGCGGCCGCCGCGGCGCAACTCCTGCTCACCGGCATCGCCGACCGGCGGCTGCTCGGCGCGCTCGGCGCCGTGCTGCTGCTGATCACGGCGTCCGCGATCGCCGCCGGCGTCGTCGTGGTGCTGCTGCGCCGCGGCGACCCGTGGCGGACCTACCGGATCGGGGCGGTCGCCGTCGCCGCCGCCTTCGTCGCCTGGACCGTGCTGCCCGGCATCCCGGCGCCCGGGGAACTCCCGCTGCCGGGAGTGCCGCGACTCGCGCACGCCGCCGTCGGCGACCAGGACGTGCCGGTGCTCGTCACCCCGCACCGGCCCGGCAAGAACCTCGTGCACCTGCCGGAGAGCGCGGGCGACGAGTTCACCGTCGACGCGGGCGGCGGCCCGGTGCGCGCCGTCGCGCGCCCTGGCACCTCCGGCACCTGGGCCGAAGTGGACCTGCCCGCCGGGCGCGGCGAACTGGAGGTCCACGGCCCCGGTGCCACCACCGGTGACGTCGAAATCGACACCGGCAGCGGCCCCGGACTGCCTGCCGCCACCTCCGGCGACGGGCCGGAATGCGCCAGCACCGCGCTCGCCGCCCTCGTCGCCGGGCAGCGCGTCCCGCTCGACGGGTGCCCCGCCGACGCGCTGTCCGTGCAGGACGCCGCCGGGCTGCGCACCCTCGTCGGCTACGTCCAGCGCAACGGGGCGCCCGGCATCACCGTCCTCGGCGACGACTCGCCCCGATCTCGCGCCGCCGCCGACGTCGTCCGCGACGCCGCCCGGCAAGCCCGGATCCCCGTCGGCGACCGCCCGGCCCCCGACAACGCGCTCGTCCTCGTCGGCAGCTGGACCGACGCGGCCCGGCGCCTCGACACCGTCGCGGCGACCCAGCACACCGCGCCCACCTACGCCTACGGCGTGCACCTCGCGCCCTGGCTGCTGCACAGCCCCGTCACCACCGGCATCGCCAGCTCCGCGGTGCCGCTGCGCTTCGACCCCCGCGAATACCGCTCGCTGGAATACGGCATGGCGCTGTCCACGTCGTTCGGTGGCGAACCGCCGTCCGTCGCCGGATTCCACACCTGGCTCGCCGCCCGCGGGCAACGCGCGCACGACCCCGTCGTGATCTACGCCTCCGCCCAGGTCGACGCGATGCAGATGGACATGCCCGGCATGCGTGGCGGAATGCACGGTTCCGAACCCGCCGGTCAGTGGGTTCCGCATGGCACCGTGGTCGCGGTCTCCGGGCCGCTGGCCCCCTGATACCGCCACCGGCCCCCGAAACGAGGAGCAACGACATGTCCGCAGTGGACACCGCTGAAGCACCCAGAACACCGGCGCCACCCGCGCCGCAGGCACCACCCGCACGCCCCGGCGTCGTCACCATCGGCATCCTGCTCGCCGCCGTCGTCGGCCTCGCCGTCGCCAGCGCGGCCGGCTGGAAGCTCGCCGTGCTCTACGTCGTCGGCCTCGCGCTCGGCGGCGTGCTGTTCCACTCCCGGTTCGGGTTCACCTCCGCCTGGCGGCAGCTCGTCGCCGTCGGGCAAGGGCGTGCACTGCGCGCGCACATGCTGATGCTGGCCGTCGCGTGCGTGCTGTTCGCCGTCATCCTCGGCACCGGCGCCGGGCTCTCCGGCACCCCGGAAGGGACCGTGGCGCCCGCCGGGCTGGGCGTGGTCCTCGGCTCGTTCCTGTTCGGCGTCGGCATGCAGGTCGGCGGCTCCTGCGCCTCCGGCACCCTGTTCGCCGTCGGCAGCGGGCAGACCGCGATCCTCTACACCCTCGGCGGGTTCATCGCCGGGTCCGTGCTCAGCGCCTTCCTCACCCCGTGGATCAGCGCGCTGCAGAAGACCGGGCCGACCGTGTCCTTCGCGGACACCCCGCTCGGCTACCCGGGGGCGTTGCTGATCTCGCTGCTCATCATCGGAGCGGTCGTCGGCGTCTCGCTGCTCGTCGAACGCCGCCGCACCCCGCCGCCGATCGAAGCGCCGCCCACCGCGCAGGGCCTGCTGCGCGTGCTGCGCGGCTCGTGGCCGCTGTGGGCCGGCGCGCTGCTGCTCGCCGGGCTGAACGCGCTGACCCTGTTCATCTCCGGCGGACCGTGGGGCATCACGTCCGCGTTCGGCCTGTGGGGCGCGAAGTTCCTCGGCTGGATCGGCGTCGACATCTCCGGTGCGCCGTTCTGGACGGTGCCGGAGAACGCCGCGAAGCTCGACGCGTCCGTGCTCGCCGACAAGATCTCGGTGATGGACTTCGGCATCATGATCGGCGCCCTGGTGGCCTCCGCCGCGGCCGGCGCGTTCGTGCTGCACCGCCGCATCCCGTGGCGGCTCGCCGTCGGCGCCGTGCTCGGCGGGATCCTGATGGGACTCGGCGCCCGGCTCGCCGGTGGCTGCAACATCGGCGCCTACTTCTCCGGCATCGCCTCGTTCAGCCTGCACGGCTGGCTGTGGGGCGTCGTCGCCATCATCGGGACCTACGCGGGACTGCTGCTGCGGCCGCTGTTCGGGCTGGGCAATCCGAAGCCCACCGACTCGGTCTGCTGAACCGCCCGCGCGGTGGCGAGCCGCCGTGGGGCGTCCGACTTCCCGCCGGTTCGGGCGGGATGGAGAGAAACGAGGAGAAGCACCATGTCGAAGAGCCTCGCCAGGCTGACGGCCGCGACCGTCACCAGCCTCGCCCTGCTCGGGCTCGGCGCCGGAGTCGCGCAGGCCGACCCGCCGTCGATCTGGGTGATCCCCGGCGTCGACGCGGGCGGGCTGCTGAGCCCCACCGTCGGCCTGCCCACCGCCGCGCTCAACCCCGTCGTCGGCCTGCTCGACGCCCTCAGCTGACCCACCGCCAGCTGCCCGATCGGAGAGGAACACCGCTGATGAACACCGCTGTGCGCCGCGGCCTGGCCGCCACCGCGCTCGCCGGGACCGCCCTGCTCGGTTCCGCCACCGCCGCCATCGCCGCACCGCAGGCCGCCCCCGACCCGGGCGGCGTCGTCATCGTCGACGAGCCCGACACCGGCGACCTGAACAACATCTGGACGTTCGCGCCGCTGGGCGTTCCGGTGCTGGGCCTGCTCGATTCGCTCGCCGACGTGCCCGGGAAGCTCCTGCCGCTGCCCTGATCGACATGAGCGCCGATCCGTGCTGTTCACGAGCAGCGGGCGCCGTCGCACCGGACGTGGACCGCGTGCGGCGGCGTCCGCACGCTCACAACCAGGCGATCATCGCTCCTGGTGCGACCGCCAGCGCCGCGAACCGGACGAAGCGCCCCACCAGGCCGGTCACCAGGAAGGTGCTCAGCGGCACCCGCGCCCAGCCGGCGGCCACGCAGGTCGCGAGGAACGGGGGCAGGCTCGCCACCGCGCTCAGCAGCAGCACCCCGCCCGTCCACATCGGACGGTGCTGGCAGCCGAGGCGGAACCGCTCCAGCCACGCCGCCCACCGGCCGCGGGGCTCGCCCGGCTCGCTCTTGCGCTGCAGGAACCGCGGCAGCCGGATCACGCCGCGCGCCGCGTAGAAGTACAGCAACTTGCCGCCGATCTGGCCGATCGTCACCACCAGCGCCAGCAGCCACCACGGGACTTCGGGGCTCTTCACGACCAGGCCGATCACGAAGATCTCCACGCTGATCACGGGGAGGAGTGCGGAGGCCACCGCCATGCCGAAAGCGGTCGCGATCAAGCAGATCGAGGTCAGCACAGGTCCACCCGGGCGTCGGAGTGCGGTCCGCCACAGGCTAGCAATGCGTGACGGGGTGCTGACGCCGAACTCGGCCCGCGCTGCGCGGCGGGTGGCGGCCCGCCGCATCCCGCACGGTCGGAGCAGGTGAACGGCCTACCGGCCCGGTCCGCTCGGGGATCTGCCTCGGCGGTCGAGCACGGCGGAGGGCCCGGTCTCGGCGGGCTGGCCGCTCGGTGGCGTCAGTGCAGGTCCAGGTCCAGCGGGCCGGTCAGGCGCAGCTCGCGCATCGGTCGGCCGCCCGCGTCCAAGGTGCGGACCGTGCCGTCCGGCAACCAGCCCGCGTGCTCGAAGAACGCCAGCGACACCGAATCGGCCTCCGGCACCCAGCTGATGCCGCGGGCCGCGCCACCGTCGGCGAGGCGTTGCGCCATCGTCGCCAGCAACCGGCCGCCGTGGCCGCGACGTCCCCACCGCGGCTCCACCAACAGCGTGCTCACCCACGCCACCTCGGCGAGGTCCGGCGGCACCGCGCCGTCCGCCGCCGCGGCCTCCTGCTCGGGAGCGGCGCCCGCCGCGCAGAAACCGACCAGGTGGTCGCCTTCGGTGGCGACCAGCACCGCCACCGGACCACCGGCGACCGCCTCGGTCCACTGCCGCGTCGTCTCCGCCTCGTCCAAGCCCGCCAGCACTTCCGCTGGCAGCAGGTCCGCGTAGGCGCTGCGCCAGGTCGAGAGCTGCACTCGGGCGATCTCGGGGGCATCGGCGGGCGTCGCAGCCCGCACCTCGGCATCGGCCATGCGCGCCAACCTAGCGCCCGAGGCGGGGCGGTCGGGTGGCCCGGGCCGGCGAAGCTGGCCGGCGAAGCGGGTGGGGCCGGTTGGAGGTTTCGGTTGGTCCGCCGGTGCAGCTGGCTCCGCCTATGCGAACCGGCGTGTCGGCGCGAGCGGGCGTGTCGGTGCGGGATGGCAGCATGCGGCGGATGCAGACCATGAGCACCGCGGCGGCCCGGCGCACCGCGTTGGCCGCGCAGGGGTTCGCCGACAGCCGCCCCACCGGACGACCCACCCGCCAGCACCTGAACCGGGCGCTGGGGCGCACCAAGCTGTTGCAGCTCGACTCGGTGAACGTCGCGGTGCGCGCGCACTACATGCCGCTGTTCAGCCGACTCGGCTCCTACCCGGCCCGGCTCGTGGACGACGCGGCCTGGGCGCCGACCGCCGCGAAACCCCGGTTGCTCGTCGAGTACTGGGCGCACGAAGCCTCGCTGATCCCGGTGCGGGACTGGCCGCTGCTGCGCTGGCGGATGCGGGAGCACGGCGGTGCCTGGCGCAGTCGTTCCCGGGAACTGCTGGAGACGGCGCCCGGGCTCGTCGACGACGTGCTCGCCGCGGTGAAGGACCTCGGCCCGGTGGGCGCGGGCACCTTGGAACGCGAGCTCGGCGGCGGAGTCCGGCAGGGTCGCGGGCCGTGGTGGAACCGCACCGACACCAAGCGGGTGTGCGAGCTGCTGTTCGCGATGGGCGAGCTCACCACCGGCACCCGCAAGGGCTTCGAACGGCTCTACGACCTGCCGGAGCGGGTGCTGCCGCCCGAGGTGCTGGCCCAGGACCCGGCGGTCGAGGACGCGGTCCGCGAACTGGTGCGCCGCTCCGCCGAAGCCCACGGGGTGGCCACCGAGACCGATCTGCGCGACTACTACCGGCTGAGTCCGCAGCAGTCCAGGCAGGCCGTCGCCGAGCTCGTCGAAAGCGGTGAGCTGGAGCCGGTCGCCGTCGAGGGCTGGACCAAGCAGGCGTACCTGCACCGCGACGCCCGCACCCCGCGCGCGGTCCGCGGCCGAGCCCTGCTGTGCCCGTTCGATCCGCTGGTCTGGGAGCGCTCCCGCGCGGAGCGGTTGTTCGGCTTCCGCTACCGCATCGAGATCTACGTGCCGGAACCGAAGCGGCAGTACGGCTACTACGTGTTCCCCTTCCTCCTCGACGGTGAGCTCGTCGGTCGCGTGGATCTGAAGGCCGACCGGGCGGCGAAGGTCCTCCGGGTTCCGGGGGCCTTCGCCGAGCCCGGTCACGACCTCGGTGCGGCTGTTCCGGAACTCGCGGATGCGCTCACCGAGATGGCCGACTGGCTGGGTCTGGACGGGGTGGAGGTCGGCTCGCGCGGTGACGCCCACCTCGTCGAGGCGTTGCGCGCGCTCACACCGCGGAGGTGAGCAGGGCGTCGCCGCTGCCGGTGCGCCCGAAGATCCGCAGCGCCGGTTCCTGCGCGGTCGGTTGCCCGGACACGTCGAGTTCGCTGTCCACGGTGCCGGTGCTGGAGGTCAGGTCGACCTCCGCATCGGTGCCCCGCGGGAGGGCGATCCGCAGCTCTCCGGAACCGGTGATCAGCTCGACCTGACCGGAGCGGGCCTCGGCGATGCCGACGTCCCCGCTGCCGGAGCGCACCAGCACGTCCGAGTCCACGGTGCCCAGCCACACCGCGCCGCTGCCGGTGACCACCGAGGATGCGGAGCGCACCGCGGCGATCTCCACGTCCCCGCTGCCGCTGCGCGCCTGCACCCCACCGGCCATCTCGCCGAGGTGCAGCGCACCGGAACCGGTGCGGGCGACGGTGCTGCCACCGGCCCGCTCGACCGACACCGCGCCACCGCCGGACTGCACGTGCACCCGGCCCGCCGGCCCGGTCACCCGCACTTCCCCGGCGCCCGCGCGGATCGCGAGCTGGGAATCCTCGGGCGCCCGGACCAGCACGGACAGCGGTACGGCGCGCAGCGGCACCGTGGTGGGGGTGCGCACCGCCAACCTGTTGCCGGTGAGGTCGATGCGGGTCTGCCGCACCGCCTCGGCCACCGGTTCGCGAGGCCCGGAGCGGCCAAAGGGCCGCTCGCCCGGGCCGCGCTCGCCGGGACCGCGGTCACCGGTGCCGCGGTCGCCGGTGCCGCCGCGCGTCGCCGCCTCCCCGAACTGCTCGCTGACCCAGCTGAGCAGCCCGGTGAGCCCGCTGCGCCAATCGCCACCACCCGGGGCCGAATCGTGGCGGACCTCGACGTGCGTGACCGCCGTGGCGCTCAGCTCGACCGTGATCGAGCCGAGGCTGTTGCCGATGTCCACCTCGATAGGTGCCGCCGTGTCGAAGTCCTGCGTGCGCACCAGGCCGGCCGATTCCTCGGCGTCCCGGGGGTCCTGCTCGTCCGCGCCGTTGCCGTTCATCACCACCACCGCCTTCCCGCGCTCAGCCGTGCACCCAGCCGTGCAGCCGCGACCCGGGACCGTCGTCGGGTCCGTCGGGGCGCCAGCGGCCCGCCCCGGGCGGTCCCCAGCCACCGGGTCCCCGACCCGGGCGGTGGTGGTCCCACGGTCCGCGCGGCCTGCCGCCGTGCAGCGCGCCCTGCACCGCCTGCGCGACCCACGTGTTCAGCGAGACGCCCTGGGTGGAGGCGGCCTGCTCGGCCTGCGACTTGATCTCGTCGAGCAGTCGCAGCGTGATGCGGCTGATGTCGCCGCCGTCGGCGCCGGGCGGCGGAGGTGGTGGTCGTTCCTCCTCGGCGGCCGCGGCGCGCGGGGCGCCGCCCGGACCGCCGACGACGACGCGGACGGCCCGGCCGACGAGCCGGAGGTCGACGACTTCCCCGTCGAGGTGCGTGGTCACCTCGGCGGCGAGGTCGGAGAGCGCGTTCATGATCGCCAAGCGGGCAGCGGGTTCGATCGCGGCGGAGAGCGCCGCGGCGGTCTGCCGGGTCTGCTCGTCGCCCGCCGAGGCGGCGGAACCGAGGTCTTCCCGGAGCTGTGCGATGTACGGGCTGAGATCCATGACACCACTATGGCGTCATGGATGGCGTCGCGCAACGACACGATGGTGTCAGCAGGTCCCGGGCGTGCCGCCATCGCCGGTCCCCGGCCGGATCCCGCCGCCCCGGCCGCCGGATACGCTCGGGAAACCGCCGCCGCCCGCCCGGGACGCGGCGGGACCATCCGGGTTCGTCCGCGAGGCAGAAGGGGATCCGCGCACCGTGACCGACATCGTGCCGCCGAAGGTCCAGCTCATCGGCAAGACCGAGTTCTTCCCGCCCGCCGACGTGGACTGGTCCACCGACGCGGACGGCGGCCAGGCGCTCGCGGAGTTCGCCGGCCGGGCCTGCTACCAGTCGTGGCACAAGCCGAACCCGGCCACGGCCACCAACGAGGGCTACCTGCGGCACATCATGGAGGTCGGCCACCTCTCGGTGCTGGAGCACGGGTCGGTCACCTTCTACCTGACCGGGATGTCCCGGTCGCTGACCCACGAGCTGATCCGCCACCGGCACTTCTCCTACTCGCAGCTCTCGCAGCGCTACGTGCCCGAGCGGGACGCGGCGGTGGTCGAGCCCGACGTCATCGCCGAGGACCCGGAGCTGCACGCGAGGTTCGTCCGCGCGACGGAGGCGAGCGTCGCCGCCTACACCGAACTCCTGGACGCCCTGCAGGAGAAGTTCGCCGACGAGCCGCAGGCCACGTTGCGCCGCAAGCAGGCCAGGCAGGCCGCGCGCTCGGTGCTGCCCAACGCGACCGAGACCCGGATCGTGGTCACCGGCAACTACCGCGCCTGGCGGCACTTCGTGGCGATGCGCGCCAGCGAGCACGCCGACGTGGAGATCCGGGCGCTGGCCGTCGAATGCCTGCGGCAGCTGCAGCGGGCCGCCCCGAACGTGTTCGGCGATTTCGAGATCACCGCGCTCCGGGACGGCTCCGAGGTCGCTTCCAGCCCGTTCGTTGCCGAGGGCTGAACGCGGAACCGCGCGAGCCCCTCCCGCGTCCGATGAGATGATCTCGACCAGGACTGACGTGGGGGAGGGTCCGTGGTGGAGCGGACGGACGCGCTGGCGCGCACCATCGGCGACCGCTACCGGGTGACCGGTGAGCTGGGGCGCGGCGGCATGGGCATCGTCTGGCGGGCCTGGGACCAGGTGATCGGTCGCGAGGTCGCGATCAAGCAGCTGCACGTGCCGGACGGGGTGCCGCCCGCCGAACGCGCCGTGTTCGAGGAGCGGGTGCTGCGGGAGGCCCGCACCGCCGGGCGGCTCAGCGACCCCGGCGTGGTCACCGTGCACGACGTGCTCAGCGAAGGCGGCGGCACGTTCATCGTCATGGAGCTGGTGCAGGCCGGGACGCTCAGCGAGCTCGTCGCCCGGTGCGGGCCGATGCCGCCGGAGCGGGTCGCCGACCTCGCGCGGCGGTTGCTGTCCGCGCTGGAGGCGGCGCACGCGGCCGGGATCGTGCACCGCGACGTGAAGCCCAGCAACATCATGATCGCCGACGGGGTCGTGAAGCTCGCCGACTTCGGCATCGCGCAGACCGTGGACGACCCGCGGCTGACCAGCAGCGGCAGCATCGTCGGCTCGCCGTCGTTCATGGCTCCGGAGCGCATCCAGGGAGCCGATGCCACCCCGGCGGGTGATCTGTGGTCGCTGGGCGCGACGTTGTTCTTCGCCGCGGAGGGCTGGTTGCCGTTCGAGCGGCGGACCACGGCGGCGACGCTGCACGCGGTGCTCAACGAGACGCCCGCGCTGACCCGCACCCAGGGCCCGCTCGGTTCGTTGATCACGGGTCTGCTCATCGCGGACCCGCGCGCCCGGTTCACCCCGGCGCAGGCCCGCGCGCTGCTGGCGGGCGATCAGGTGGGCACCCGGGTGCAGGCCGCGCCGACCGCGCCGCTGCCCGCCGGCCGCCGGACCCCGTGGCGCGCCGCGGCGGTGGCGGCGGTGGTGCTGCTGGTGGCGGGCCTGCTGATCGGGCGGTTCGCGCTGGTGCCGGGGCCGCCGGAGGCGGAGCTGCCGACGCTGACCTACGGGCCGGACGGCGACCTGACCACCTTCGAAGCCAGCAAGATCGAATCCTGCGGCACGGGCGTCCCCGCCGCGGGCGCGAGCGTGCCCGAGGAGCAGGTCGGGTCCTGCTCGGAACCGCACGACTTCGAGGTCTACACCGACGGTTCCCCGTTCGGCAGCAGCGCGAGCAGCGACACCGCCTACCCCGGCGCGGAGCAGCTGGCGCGGTTCGGCGAAGCGCTGTGCGGCGCCTACTTCGCCTCCGCCGAGGTCGAGCTGCCGGGCAAGGACGCGGCGCTGCGCTACGGGGCGCTGGTGCCGACCGAGCAGGCGTGGGAGCTGAAGCGGCGGACCGCCGCGGACGACGACTCCGACACCGACGGCGGCGCGCAGACCGTGCTCTGCTACCTGCGCAGCACCGACGGCACGAAGCTCACCCGATCGCTCGCGAACTGACCCGGATTCGGCCGGAAGGGGTGGAATCCGGCACGCGCGGTGCGGTGATCCTCGCGCTGGAGTGAGCAGCGGGGGCGCCGCCGGGTCGCCGCTGGCCTCGGACGAGCGGGCCGGGACGAGCGGGCCGGGGACGAACGAGCCGGTCGCCCGGGCGGCGCACGCTTCGCCACCGGCGCGATCGAGCTCCCGGCCGCGCTGCGCTGTGGCGCGGTGGTCCCCACCCGCGAGGCGTGGGAGGACGAGCGGGCCACCTCGGCGGACGGCGACCCGTCGAACGACCGGGGCGCTACGCGCCCAGCGCCGACGGCAGTCCGCCGATGACCTCCGTCACGGGGAGCTGAACCCCGGTAAGGTGGCCGCATGGGTGTGGCCAACGACGAACGCCGGGAACTGTGCGACCTGTTCGACCAGGTCGGGCCGGACGCGCCGACGCTGTGCGGCGAGTGGAAGACCAAGGACCTCGCGGTGCACCTGGTGCTGCGGGAACGCCGCCCGGACGCGCTGGCGGGCAAGTTCGTCAAGGCGCTCGCCGAGCGCGGCGACAAGATCGAGCAGGAGCTGCGGGACAAGCCGTGGCCGGAGCTGATCGGCACCGTCCGCGAAGGCGCCCCCAAGTGGAACCCGCTGGCGATCGGCGCCGTGGACGAGGCCGTCAACACCGCCGAGTTCTTCGTGCACCACGAGGACGTCCGCCGCGCCCAGCCCGGCTGGCAGTCGCGCCCCACCGACCCGGAGCGGGAGGAGGCGCTGTGGAAGTCGCTGAGCAGGGTCGCGAAGGTCTTCTACGGCCGCAGTCCGGTGGGCGTGGTGCTGCGCCGCCCCGACGGCACCGAGATCGCCGCGAAGCGCGGGCCGCGCACGGTGCGCTTCAGCGGTGAGCCCAGCGAGCTGCTGCTGCACGCGTTCGGCCGCAAGCAGGCGCGGGTGGACATCGACGGCAACGACGCGGACGTCCTCGCGGTCGAGGACCTGCGCCGCTCGTTCTGACGGCGGTCGCCGAACCCGTTCGGCGGCCCGGCGGCGCGCGTTCGGCCTGGTGCGGGACCTGCGCCAGCGCTGCCGCACCGGCCGATTTCGCGCGCTGGCACCGGAAATCCGCCCGTCGCGGCGCTGATCAGCGGGAACACGGCCGGTTCCGGACGGGCTCGGCCGTCGAGTTTCCGCGATCTTCGAGCCGGGCCGGGTGCGGCGCCGGTGGTGGCCGATGCGGCGCGCTGACCAGTGGGCTCACCAGGTAGCGTCAGGGCCATGACCGTCTGTCCCACCGCCACTGAAGGACGGCCGTTCGGCCGGGTCCTGACCGCCATGGTGACGCCGTTCGACGCGGACGGGAAGCTCGACCTGGCGCTGGCTCAGGAGCTCGCGACCTACCTCGTCGATCACGTCGGCAACGACGGCCTGGTCGTCAACGGCACCACGGGCGAGAGCCCCACGACCAGTGATGACGAGAAGGAGCAGCTGCTGCGCGCCGTCGTCGAAGCGGTGGGGGACCGCGCGACGGTGGTAGCGGGAGCGGGCACGAACGACACCGCCCATTCGGTGGAGCTGGCCCGCACCGCGGAGAAGGCCGGTGCGCACGGGCTGCTCGTGGTGACCCCGTACTACTCCCGCCCGCCGCAGGAGGGCCTGCTGTCGCACTTCACGACGGTGGCCGATGCGACGGAGCTGCCGGTGATGCTCTACGACATCCCGCCGCGCTCCGTGGTGCCCATCCACACGGACACGTTGAAGCGGCTGGCGGAGCACCCGCAGATCAAGGCCGTCAAGGACTCCAAGCACGACCTGTGGGCGGGCAGCGAGGTGCTGTCGAACAGCGACCTGGCCTACTACTCGGGCGAGGATCCGCTGAACCTGCCGTGGTTGTCCGTGGGCGCCGTCGGTTTCGTCAGCGTCATCGGGCACGTGGTCGGCGACCGGCTGCGCAAGATGCTCGACGCGTTCGAGGCGGGCGACATCGCCACCGCGCGCGAGGTGCACGTCGGGCTGATGCCGGTGTACCGGTCGATGAACTTCGTCGGCGGCGTGGTGTTCTCGAAGACGGCGATGCGGCTGTGCGGCTACGAGACGGGGCATCCCCGGCTGCCGCTGCCGCAGGCCACCGACGAGCAGGTGCGGGTGATCACGAGTGATCTGTGGGACGCCGGTCTGGTCCTGGTCAATCCCGACGCCGCAGCAGAGGTGACGCGTTGAGCGCTCGCGCAACAGCTTCCGAACACCAGCCCGTGACCCCGACGGCCTCGGCGCCACCACCGGCGCTGCCCGAGGGCGGCCTGCGGGTGACCGCCTTGGGCGGCATCGGCGAGGTCGGCCGGAACATGACCGTGTTCGAGCACGAGGGCAAGCTGCTCATCGTCGACTGCGGTGTGCTGTTCCCGGAGGACGACTCGCCCGGCGTGGACCTGATCCTGCCCGACTTCGGGGCGATCGAGAACCGGCTGGACGACGTCGAGGCCCTGGTGCTCACGCACGGCCACGAGGACCACATCGGTGCGGTGCCGTTCCTGCTGCGGTTGCGCCCGGACCTGCCGGTGGTGGGGTCGAAGTTCACGCTGGCGCTGCTGGCCGCCAAGTGCAAGGAGCACCGGCAGGACCCGGTGCTGGTCGAGGTCACCGAGGGACAGCACAGCAAGCACGGCGTGTTCGACCTGGAGTTCTTCGCGGTCAACCACTCGATCCCGGACGCGTTGGCGGTGGCGATCCGCACGCCGGCCGGGGTGGTGCTGCACACCGGGGACATCAAGCTGGACCAGCTGCCGCTGGACGGCAGGCTCACCGACCTGGCCGGGTTCTCGCGGCTGGGCGACGAGGGCGTGGACCTGTTCCTGGTGGACTCGACGAACGCCGAGGTCCCCGGGTTCGTGACGCCGGAGCGCGAGATCGGCCCGGTGCTGGACCGGGTGATCGGGAAGGCGACGCAGCGGCTGATCGTGGCGTGCTTCGCCAGCCACGTGCACCGCGTGCAGCAGGTGCTGGACGTCGCCGAGCAGCACGGCCGCAAGGTGTGCTTCGTGGGCCGGTCGATGGTGCGCAACATGGGCATCGCGAACGACCTGGGCATCCTGCGGGTGCCGCCGGGCCTGCTGGTGGAGCTGGACGAGGCGCTGGCGATGCCGGAGCACCTGGTGCTGTTCGTCTCGACCGGTTCGCAGGGCGAGCCGCTGTCGGCGCTGTCCCGGATGGCGCGCGGCGAGCACAAGCAGATCCGGATCCGCGCCGGGGACACCGTGGTGCTGGCGTCCTCGCTGATCCCGGGCAACGAGACCGCGGTGTTCGGCGTGGTCAACGGCTTGGTGCGGCTGGGTGCGGACGTGGTGCACCAGGGCGGGGCGAAGGTCCACGTCTCGGGTCACGCCTCCGCCGGTGAGCTGCTGTACCTGTACAACGCGGTGCGCCCGAGCAACGTGATGCCGGTGCACGGCGAGTGGCGGCACCTGCGCGCGAACGCGGAGCTGGCCCGGTTGACGGGGGTTCCGGCGGAGCGCGTGGTGATCGCCGAGGACGGCGTGGTGGTCGACATGGTCGACGGCATCGCGCGGGTCTCGGGCCGCGTCGAGGTGGGCCACGTCTACGTGGACGGCCTGTCCGTGGGCGACGTGGGTGAGTCGACGCTGTCGGACCGGCTGGTGCTGGGCGAGGGCGGGTTCATCTCGATCACCGTGGCGGTCGAGGCGGCGACGGGCCGCGCGGTGTCCCGCCCGACGTTGTCCGGGCGCGGTTTCTCCGACGACCCGAAGGCGCTGGACGACGTGGTGCCGCTGGTGGAGATGGAGCTGGCCCGCACCGAGTCGGAGGGGATCACCGACACGCACCGCATCGCGCAGGCCGTGCGCCGCGTGGTCGGCAAGTGGGTGGCGGACAAGTACCGCCGCCGCCCGATGATCGTGCCGAACGTGCTGCCGGTCGATTCCTGATCGCTCGCTCCGAAGAGCTGTGCACGGCCCGCCCGACCAGGCGCACTGGGCGAGCGGGCCGTTCGGCCGTCAGCTCCCGGCGCCGTCGAGCAGCCAGTGGTGGCGCATCCGGAGGGCGCGTTCGGTGCTGGCCAGCGCCGCGCCGATGGTGAGGGTGGTGTTGAGCCACAGCGGCAGGTGCAGCGGCGAGGTGAAGATCCCGATGTTCTCGGCGATGGGCGGGATCCGGGAGATCGGTTCGGCGACCTGCAGGACGAGCAGGGCGACGCCGATGACCAGCAGCGCCACCGAGAGGTGGCCGAGCGCGCGGCTCGCGGCGGGGTGGTCGCGGTCGAGCCGGGCCCGGCGCCCTTCGGCGGACCTCGGGTCGGGGACGAGCTGCTGCTCGCCCGCGGCGGTGACGTGGTGGCAGCGCTTGAGACCGGCACGGCTGACCGCGACTTCGATGGTGCCGCCGTCGACGGGGAAGACCGCGGGGAGCTTGGCGACGGCGTGGTGCCTGCCGTCGCGGTACAGGTCCGCCTTGACCTCGCCGGTGGTCTTGTCGCCCCAGAGCCGGACGTCGACGGCGTAGTCCGTGCCCTCGCCGGTGCGCAGGTGGAACAGGGAGCGGCTGAACTGCTGCCACCAGCGGAAGGGATTCAGGGGGCGTCCGTCCCCGCTCTTGACCCGCGCTGCGGCGCGCCGGTGCCGCCATTCCTCGAACATGCCCCGCCCCTTTTCCGTGCAACACGCTGTACTAGAATCTGGAACAGGACGCTAGCACAGCGTGTTGGAAAAGCACCAGCACGGTGTACCAGTACAGTGCGGGTGGAGGTGGACATGGACGACGGGGACGACCCGGTGCTGAGCACCCGGCACCGGATCCTGGTGGCAGCGGCGACGATGCTCGGCGAGGACGCCGCCGCCCGGTTGAGCGTGCGCGCGGTCGCGGCGCGGGCCGGGGTGAGCACGGGTTCGCTGCGGTACCACTTCCCGACCCAGCAGGAACTGCGGGAAGCGGTGCTCGCCGGGATCTACGGCCTGGTGGCCTCCGACGACCCGATCCACGACCGGTCGAGGTCGCCGCGGGACCGGCTGGTCGCCTGCCTGCGGCAGGTGCTCGCGCCCGCCGGGGCGGGGCAGCAGGCGCGGGCGGCCTTCGGGAAGGTCTACGAGGCGTTCATCGCCCCCGAGCCGACCGAGGAGATCAGGCAGGCGCACCTCGGCATGGAACGTGAGGGGCGGCGCCGCACCGAGTACTGGCTGTCGGTCCTGGTGGACGAGGGCGTGCTCCCGGCGGGAGACAACGCGCGGCGCGCGAAGTTCCTGCTGACGGTCCTCAACGGGCTGGCGCTGGAGCGCGCGCTGCCCGCCGGCGACTCGCTGCTCGCCGACGAGACGAACACCCTCCACTTGGCCGTGGACAGCGTGCTGGACCCGCGGAACGCGTGAGCGGCGAACGGGCGGGTAGAACATTCCGGGAGTGAACTGCTCCCGGGATATTCCGAGCAGGAGCCCATTTCGGCGAATATTCCGAATAGGTCAGCCCGATCCTCCGGTCGTGGCCGCTCTCGTTTTCGTTCGCCCGGATCGATGGATTGACGGTCGCGGTGGATCGACCGCGCGTATCGCCGTGTGCTGATCAATTGCTCGATGGCGTCAACGGTATCGGCTGATCGTGTGGTGAGTAGATATCCGCTATTGCTGGATCCGCCGCTTCGCTACCTTCGATCTCGAAGGCTCTCCGGCTGGTTGAGGAGCGCGCGACATGGGATTTCGAGTCGACCCGGACGTGATCGGCCGATTGGCGTTCGGCCTGCACGGCTCCACCGCGGGAATGGCGATATCGAGTCCGCCGCCGGAGGTGGACGCGGGTCCGTCCTCCGCGGCGGTGACCGCGCTGATCGCAGAGCTCGTCCGTGCCGCGGCCGGAGCGCTGGAGATCACGGAGCGCGCCTCGGCGGAGCTGCACGCGAACGGTTCCACCTACGCCGCCGTCGATGCGGACAACGAGCGGTTCTTCCACCGCTGAGTATTCGAGCGATCGTTCGGGGGAACGATGAGCCTCACCATCTTCACCGCAGGTGACCCGGAATCACTTCGTCGGCTGGCGGAATCGATGGGGCGGTACGCGGCCGGTGTCGACGATGTCGCCGCCGGGTGGTTCCGGACCCGTTCGGAATCCGAATCGGAATGGGAGGGGACCGCATCGGAGGCTTTTCGCTCCGCCGCGACCCGCAACGGGCGGGACATCGTCGAACTGGCCGAGATCTGCGCGAACCTGTCGCGCGTGTTGCACGTCTTCGCCGATGATCTCGACACGGTCAGAGCGCGGATGCGGCAGGCGGAGGGGATCGCGCACGAGGCCGGGCTGCTCGTGCTGAACGCGACGATCCACCCGCCGCACTCGTCGGCCGGGCTTCCGGAGCCGAGCCTGCCGGGCACCTCGCCGCCCGCGGACCCGCGCAAGCAGGCGGCCTACGCGGAAGCCGGCCAGACCGTCGCCGACGCGCGCGGCCTGGAAGCCACCGCCCACGAGAGGCTGCTGGCGGGCCTCCGTGCGAACAGCGCAGGGCTGGAAGCCATCGGCTTGCACGCGGAGTGGGGCCGAGCGGCGGCGACGGCGACCAGCCCGGCGGCGATCGGCCTCGCGGGGATGGCGATGGCACTGGACGAGTGGGCGGCGGGAGCCACCCGCGCGCTGTTCGAGAAGGCGGTGCTCGGTGGTCCGCACGCGGTGCACGGGATGTGGTCGGCGCTGACCTCCGCCCAGCGCGCCGATCTGCTCGACCGCTTCCCGCAGCTGGTCGGACGCACCGACGGAGTTCCGGTGGCGGTGCGGGATTCGGCGAACCGGGCGTTGCTCGCCGGGCAACGAGCTGATCTGCTCGGCAAGATGGGCGAGTTGCGGGCGCTGGTCGAGACGACGCGGTCCGCGCCCGGCGGCAGGTCCGCCGCGCAACTCGCGCGAATCCGGGAACTGCGGGAGACAGTGCACTTCCTCGACATGATCGACGACCGGTTGACGGGACCACCGGAGAAGTACCTGCTGGGCGTCGACACCACCGCGCACGGCCGAGGAACGTTGATCATCGCCGGCGGGAACCCGGACACCGCCCGGCACGTCGTCACGAGCGTTCCCGGGACCTACTCGGATCTCGATGGGGCGAAGGACGTCCTGGAACGTGATGAACGCCTGCGCCTGCTGGCCGAACGGCACGCGGGCGGTGAACCGGTGGCCGCGGTGACCTGGGTGGGATACGAATCGCCGGACGACTTTCCCTCCGCCGCGCAGGACGGGTTCGCGGTCGAGGCGAAGGGTGAGCTGGCCCGGTTCCAGGAGGGCCTGCGCGCCACGCACGGGGGGGAACCCAGCCACAACACCGTGCTCGGGCATTCCTACGGCTCGACGGTGGTCGGTTACGCGGCGCGGGACCACGGGATGGCGACCGACGAGATCGTGTTCCTCGGTTCGCCGGGCGTCGGCGTGGAACACGCGCGGGAACTCGGCGTGCCGCCCGAGCACGTCTGGTCCGGGACATCGGGCGATGACGTGATCGATCACGCGACGCCGTCGTTGGAACCGCGGGACTTCTTCGACGGCGAGGACGACCACTGGTTCGGGATGAACCCGTCGGATCCGCACTTCGGCGCGCGGTCGCTGGAGACCGATCCGGACGGAGGGCACACGGACTACTGGGACAGGCGGACGTCGCTCGAATCAATGGCTCGCGTCGTCGCGGGTGTGGAGAAGGGACATCCGTGAGGACCACGAGAGCGCAGCGGTTGCGGATCCTCGGCGTGGTGTTCGGGCACGTGGCCGGCTGGGCGCTGTTCGCGCTGGGCGTCGCGGCGTGGTGCGTGGTCTTCCCGGCCACCGTGCGCGGATTCGGCGACAGCGAGGTCGAGCGGAACCTGTTGACCTTCTGGGTGTTGATCTACGCGGTGTTGGCGGGAGCGGGCGCGGCGGTGCTGATCGGGGTCCTCACGTGGCGGCGGGTGCTCGCGCGGATCGTGCTCGGTGTCTGGGCCGTGCTCTTGTGCGCCGCCGTGCTCGGAGTGGTGTTCGGCGGCCGGTGATCACCCCGCCCCCGGGGGAAGCAGGGCGAGGTGATCGGTGGTCCGGCTCAGAACTCGCCGTGGAAGTAGGCGGTGTCCGCGGCGAAGTGGCTGGGCGCGACGGAGATCCGCAGGTCGCCCTGCTCCGGCGCGACGTCGAAGATCCGGGTGATGGTGAGGGTCTCGCCGGGCGGGATCTCGGCGTTGACGAACGGCCGGTCTTCCAGCGAGTACTGGGCGGGCCGCCCGGCGTGGGTGGCGGTGATGTCCCAGGACAGCGGGTTGATCTCGCCGCTCGTGCCGTTGGTGATGGTCAGGTCGACCGCGACGGCGCGGGTGCCGGAGTCGTGCAGGTACGGGTTGCCCTGGTGTTCCTCCGGTTCGGCGACCTGCACCGATTCGCCGCCGCGCCAGGTGTGGGTCTGGCCGAAGCCGAGCTCGATGACCTCCGCCCCGGAGTCGTCGGCGGCCGGAACGGCGTCCTGCTGCGCCGAGACGCCCGCGGATTCGGACTGCCGCGCGACCTCGTTCGCGGCGGAGCCGAACAGGCCGACCCAGGCGAAGCACACCAGCAGCCCGATCGCGGCGAGCACGGTGCCGGTGATCGCCATGCCCTGGTTGTTCGCCAGGCCGTTGCGCGCCCGGATGATGCCGATGACGCCGAACACCAGCCCGAGGATGCTCAGCGGCCAGGCGACCAGGCCGATGATCGGGATGAACGAGAACAGCAGGGCGAGCAGGCCGAGCACGAATCCGGCGGTGCCGAGACCGTTCTTCGGGGTCGTCGGCGGCGGGACCACTGCGGACATGGGTTTCCTCCGGGGAGAGCTGGAACGAGATGGCGTCGGCGCACAAGCCGGAACGTCGAGTCCGCAAGATCGTTCCAACGGGAGCGCGCGGTGTCCGCGCTTTCGCCCCGGTCCACTCTTAGGTGTGATCTCCCTGGAGGTGCCGCCCGATTCCTGCTAGAGGCGGGAGTTCAGCGCAGTTCCAGCAGGTCCAGGGCGCGGCCGGTGGCGGTGGCGGGGCCCCGGTGCACGGAGTGCGCGATCCCGTTGTAGACGAGGTCCCACAGCGCGCGTTTGCGCTGGATCCGGTGCAGCGGAGCGCGGGCGGAGCCGCCGTACCCGTCGGTGAGCACGAGCCACGGCTCGGCGGCGTCCCCCGGTCGCTCGATGGCGATCGTTTTCAGCTTGTACAGCTTGACGTAGCTCCTGGTGCTGCTCGCGAACCAGTCGGCTCCGGCCGAATACCCCTCGCTGCGGCCGCGGAGGTAGAACGGGACGGCCGCGGCGGCGGCTATCGCCCACAACCACCAGGTCCGCGCCCACTCGAATCCCCAGTCGAGCCAGCAGTAGCGGAGCACGCCGAGCCCGCTCACGAACAGGCCGGCTTTGAGCAGGCCGGTGTCCAGTCCGTGGCACCACTCCAAGATCGGCCCTTCGCCCGGCGGTGCGGGTGGGAAGCGCGCGAAGGCCCGTCGAGTGCGTCCCTCGCTCCGCCAGGTGACGAGCACCGGCGCCCGTGGTGGGCGCGGCAGTCCGGTGATCGGGTCGGGTTTCCGGGCGGGCGAGTGCGGCCGGGCGTGTTCGGTCAACGGAGCTGGAGCTTGTCGAGGGCTAGCTCGTTTGCGGTGGCCGTGCCGCTGTTCACCGAGTGGACGATGCCGTTGTACACGAGGTCCCAGAGGGCGCGGTTGCGCTGCACCTCACGCAGCTTGGCTCCGGTGAAGCCGCCGTTTCGGTCGGTGAGTTCGAGGACCCATGCGTCCACGCCAGCGGGGTTCGTAACGGTGACCTTCGTCAGCTCGTAGAGCTGCACATGACGTTTGCGGCTCGTCGCGAACCAGTCGGCTCCGGCTGAAAAGCCTCCGTTCCGACTGTAGAGGTAGAAGATCGGGACAGGCGCGAGGACGAATGCCCACAGGCCCCAGGTGGTGATCCAGTCGAATCCCCAGTCCTTCAACGACAAGAATGCCGCGATCAGGAAGGCGACGAAAATCCCGGACTTGATGCCGTTCGAGTTCGACTCCTGGAACCATTCGAGAACCGGGCCCGAACCGGGTGGGGCGGACGGGAAGCGCGCCCGTGCCGAGTCTCGTTCTCCCGGCTGTTGCGGGCTGATCACCACGGGTGCGCGAGGTGGCCGAGGGTTCCCGGTCGTCGCGTCCGGTCGTGGTGCTGCTTGTCGCACTGCTGGTTTCCTTCCTGGGACGGGAGAAGGGAGGGCGTCCGCGACGAGGATGCTCTTGCCGAGCTTGGTCGATCGTTCGCGTGGCTGGTGTTCCAGCCGGCCTGGTTCTGCTGCGTACTACGTGGTTAGCCGATCGCGTAGGTCATCAGCGAGACGGCGAGCATGATTCCGGTCAGCCTGAGCAGGATCCAGAGCGTCCGGCGGAGCCAGCTGGCGATGGCGATCGAGACCAGGAGCAAGCCCGCCAGCCACGGCACGATCCACAGTGCGAAGAAGATACCGATGATCTGTTGGTTCGTCGCGCCGGGGCCGGACGCGTCGGCGCTGAACCCGGTAAGCGACGCGCCCGAGTAGGGAAACCAGCCGACAAGGCTGAAAGTCATAAAAACCACCGACGACGATGCCCGTGCTTCGCAGTGGTGTGACGGTGACGTGGTCACCGGCTTGATGGGCGGGCGAGTGCGGCCGGGCGTGTTCGGTCAACGGAGCTGGAGCTTGTCGAGGGCTAGCTCGTTCGCAGTGGCGGTGCCGCTGTTCACCGAGTGCACGATGCCGTTGTACACGAGGTCCCAGAAAGCGCGGTTGCGCTGGAGCTGGCGTAGGGGCGCGCCGACACATCTGTCGTCGGCGTCGGTCAGCTCGATGCCGATGGATTGGCCACCGGCTTGGTATTCAACAGTGATTTTCTTGAGCTCGTACAGCTTGACGTAGTGCTTCTGGTCCGTGGCAAGCCAGTCAGCACCCGCGGAGTACCCACTGCGGCGGCCGAGGAAGTGGAACACTATCGGCGGCCAGATCACGAACAGCCACAGCCACCACGTGCTCATCCAGGAGAATCCCGAATCGAGCAAGCACAGGAAGATCGCGATGAACATGCCTAGAACGACCCCGCCGACGAGGTGATCGGCGTCTTCGGCTTGGTACCACTCCAACAGCGGCCCTTCGCCCTCCGGCGCGGGTGGGAACTCGGCCTTGTCCTCATGGGTTTTTCCCACCGTCTTCCACGTTGTGATCACAGGGGCGCGCGGCGGCCGTGGCTCACCTGACATCGTGTCGGGCCTCGGGGCCGCCTTCGGCACGTCGCGTCCGCCTTCGTGGTGGTGTGTTCGGCAGGCAGGAACCCCGGTGCCTGCTGTTGATCCTCATCGTCGGGCGGCCCCGCTCTCGGGACTGCCGGAGCTTGGTAGAGCGGGAAACCGCTCAACGCTTGAACGGAGCAGTCGTGGGGTGGGGAAGCGGGCCGTCCCGCCGTGTGGGTGGTGGGACGGCCCGCGGGTCTTCCGGGGTGGTCAGGCCTTGAGGGTGCGGAGGAAGGCCGACCAGGTGGTGCTGGTGAAGATCAGGGTTCCGCCGTCGCGGTCCTTGGTGTCGCGGACGCCGGTGCTGCCGGAAGTCAGGGCTACTTCAACACATTCGTTCTGCGAATTGCTATAGCTGCTCTTGAACCAGGTGGCACCGATGAGGTTTCGCTCGGGCATGCCTGCCTCTCGTTCAACGGGAGTTCGACGTGTCGGGGTTGCGGGCCGTCCGTCCTTCCGGGGGGCGAGCGGCCCGCGTCGCCCGGAGGTCAGTCCTTCAGCGTGCTGAGGAAGGTCGACCAGGTGGTGCTGGTGAAGGTGAGGGTTCCGCCGTCGCGGTCCTTGGTGTCGCGGACCCCGGCACCGCCCGGGACTAAGGCGACCTCGACGCATTCGTTCTGCGTCTTGCTGTAGCTGCTCTTGAACCAGGCGGCACCGGACAGGTCGTGAGCGATCATGGTGGGGCCTCTCGTCGGCTACGAGTACTGCTTGCCCACCGATCGTATGAGATCTTGAGACTCCCTCGGGCCGAGCGCGGCGGCCTGGAGATGGCTCCACAACCGGTCGTACTGCGAGACCGCATCCTTGGCGTCGAGGTATCGAGCATCGTCGAAGCACTCGACGTAGACGAACTCCAGGGACGACGAGATCCCTGATGCGGGAATCTGGAGCATGGTGAAGTCGTACGAGATCCCGCCCACGGGCGTTGCCGCTTCGAACGGCATGACCTGAAGATCCACGTTCGGTTGCATCGCGATCTTCACCAAGTGTTCCAGCTGATCCCGCATGACGGCGGCAGAACCGATCTGTCGTCTGATGCAGGACTCGGACAGGATGAACGCCAGGGTGGGCGGCTGAGGCTTGCTCAAGATCGCTTGACGCTCTTGTCGTGCCAAGGTACCTGCGTCGACGCTTTCCTCGTCTTCCCGGATGGACTTCGTGTCCAACGCCCGGATGTAGCCCTCGGTCTGGAGGAGTCCCGGCACGATCTCGGTCTGCGCGTGCCGAATGCTCTCCGCGTCCGTCTCCAGGTCGACGTACATCCGGAACCATTCCGGGAACACCGCCCGGTATCCGGTCCAGCGGCCGCGGGTGCTGCGGGTGCGGGCGAGCTCGAACATCCACTGCATGTCGGCGGGGTCCACGCCGTAGAACTCCAGCAGCAGCTTGAGATCGCCCTTGGTGATGCCGCCCTGGCCGAGTTCCAGCCGGGAGATCTTGCTGTGTGCGCAGTCGAGTTCCTTCGCGGCTTCGTGCTGCTCGAAACCGGCCTTCTGCCGTGCGTGGCGCAGCTCGTTGCCGAGCTGGAGCCGGCGCACCGTCGGTGTCGCCATCCCGCCTCCGTCGTGATCTTCATGGGCCTGATCAGTCTCCCGCGATCAGCAATCACAGCGGAACTACACGATCAGGCGACTAGCTAAACCGCATTTGCGGAAATAGCTTTGCGCCATCGTTGATCGACAAGGGGGTACGGATCTCCTCGACGCAAGGCCCGCTCGTGCTGGTGCTCATGGGCGCCACCGCCGCGGCGCCGTGGGCGGCGCTCGCGCTCGAATCGCGCACCGTCCGCGCGAAGCTCGCCCGCCGCAAGGCCCGGCGCACCCTGCGTGCCGCCGGATTCCGCACCGCAGCGGGAAGAACCGCGTCGATCACCGAACTCCCGGTGGGCCGCGCACCGGCGCGACCGGGCTCGATCGGCAGCGGGGGCGCGTTCCCGGCCGAGGGCGCGGCCGTCCGGGATGTGGCCACCGGCAGGGGTGCGGTCGTCCGGCGGAACTCGGCCATCGGGCGGCGTTCGGCGCTCGGACGCGCCGGCGCGGTCACGCCGCTGTTCTCCTCCACAGTGGACGGAGACGTTCCGGGTGCCCGCACCGTCCCCGCCGTCGCCCCGCCCGAGGACGTCTTCGTCAGCGTCGGCGCCGTCGTCGCGCTCCCCGACGAACCACCGGGACTCGCCGCGTGAGCCACGAACACCAGCCCGAACGCCACTTCTGGCTGCCCGTCCCGGATTCCGGCGACCTCGTGCGGCACGCGTTCCGCGGCAGGCGCTGGGAGAACCAGCCCGCCGAGGACTCGGTGTGCGGACGGCGGCTCGCGATGGCCCAGCCCTGCGAACTCGACTGGTGCCGCGCGCCCACCTGCCCCGACTGCAACGACACCCTGAAGAACGAGCGGCCCTGACCGCTCCCGCGAGACTCCCGGGGCGAGGTTCCCCTCTCCGACCCCTCGTCCCGGGAAGCCCGGCCGGTGCGGCGACCTCCCCGACAGCCCACCGGCCGGGCCCCCAGGTGAATGGCCCTTCCGCCCAGTCCTGGTAGGCGAATGGGTCACTCACCTGGCCGGGTCTCCGCGAATGCCCGACTCGCCCAGTCCCGGCGAGTGGGTCACTCACCTGGCGGGCCGCCGGGGACGCGAGGGCCCTTCGCGGTGGGGATTTTGCCGGAGCGGCAAGGTTCCGTGCGGATGACGCACTCCCGCGGTGAGACTGGCGCTCACCGACGAAAGGGCACCGATGAGCAGCACCGAAGCGCACGCGTTCTGGGACGACGTGCACGCCGCGCGACCCGAGCAGCGGCAGCCGACGCCGAACCTCCGGCTCACCGAGATCGTCCCCGGGCAGGCACCCGGCGATGCGCTGGAACTCGGTTGCGGCGGGGGCGGCGACGCGCTGTGGCTCGCCGAGCAGGGCTGGCGGGTCACCGCCGTGGACATCTCGGCCGTCGCCGCCGACCGGCTCACCGCGTTGGCGAACGCGCGCGGGCTCGGCGACCGGATCACCGCCGCTCGGCACGACCTCGGCGCCGGATTGCCTGCGGGCGAGTTCGACCTGGTCTGCGCGCACTACCTGCACACCCCGTTCGATCTCGACCGGGCGAGCGTGCTGCGCGCCGCCGCGCACGCGCTGCGCCCCGGCGGGCGGCTGGTGGTCGTCGACCACGGATCGATCGCGCCGTGGTCCTGGGACCAGAACCCGGACCTGCGCCACCCGCCGCCGCAGGAGGTCGCCGCCGATCTCGCCCTCGACCCGCGGACCTGGGCGGTCGAGCGCGCCGACTCGCCGCGGCGCACCGCCACCGGGCCGGACGGCAGCACCGCCGAACTCACCGACCACGTGCTGGTCATCCGCCGCGCCGACGGCTGAACCGGGCAGGGGGCACCCATGTCGGGGGGCGTCCTCGCGAGGGAACCGCGGAGAACCCGCGGGTGGTCGGGTTGATCGGGTGGTCGTCGGCTCAGCGGTTCCGCCGCTGACGAGGCGCGGACACGACCCGCGGCTCAACTTCCACGACGGGCGGCGAGCGCGGAGCAGCGCACTGGGCCGAACGCGGCGGAACCGATCCGCCGCACAGCCCCGTGCGCTGCTCTTTTCGTGTCATGACGGGGAAAAGTGGTGATCTCCGCAGCCCGCCCCGGAACAGTGAGCGCCGCGCTCCCGCGAGCACCGAGCGGGAGCACCGGATCTCGCCGACGCCGCCCGGAGATCCAGCGAGCGGCACACCGAGGGGTGCTCATGTTCCGACCCGGCAGGGCGCTGCCCGCACTCGCGGCAGCCGGACTGCTCGCCGCCACCGCGTGCGGCGACGTCGACGTTCCACCGCGCGAGCGGGACGGACTGCTGCTGCGGATCCGCACCGAACCGCCCGGACCCGGCAGCACGTCCGTCCCCGACTACAGCCTCTACGGCGACGGCACCGTGATCACACCGGGCGAACCGGTCGGATCGCTGCGCCCCTTCGCGGTCACCCGCCTCCGCGACACCGAGGTGGACCAGCGGTACCGGGCCGCGCACGAAGCGGGCCTCGCCGCCGACGAGACGCACGGCGACGCCGCCGTCCCCGGCGCCACCAGCATCCGCGTCGACCTCCGCTCCGGCGGCGAGGAACACCGCACCGAACTGGTCTTCACCGACCGGCCCGCCGGGCCACCGGAGCTCGTCGACTTCGTGCAGCGGCTCCGCACCGCGCCGCCCGCCGGCGCCGAACCGGCCGCGGACCGGATGGCCGTCATCGCCCACGACGCCGACAGCGCGCCGGGCGGGCGACCGTGGCCGTTCCCGTCCCCGGTGGCCGGATCGCGGGTGCCCGGCGGTCGCTGCACCGTGCTCACCGGTGGCGACGCGGCCACCGCCGCGACCTGGGCGCGCGAGACCGATCCCGGCACGCGGTGGGGGAGCGGCGGCGTCGGCTTCCGGCTGGTGTTCCGGCCGCTGCTGCCCGACGAAACCGGCTGCGCCGACCTCGACCCGCGCTGACCCGAACGCGGACGCGCCCTCCGTCCGGTGTGGACGGAGGGCGCGCGGTCACCGGATCAGCGCCAGTGGCGCAAGGCGTCCTGCAGGATCCGCGGCTGCTCCGGGCGCTCCGGGGCGATCGTCTCCGCACCCTCCGGCGTCGGCTGCGGCAGCGGTTCGCAGGTGACGTCCGGGCCCGCGCCGGGCTTGCGCTCCGGGAGCGCACCGGTGGTCAGGTACTCGGCGATGCGGTCGTCCACGCAGGCGTTGCCGGACAGCGAACCCGAATGCGTCGTGCCACCCGGCAGGCTGATCAAGCTCGCGCCGGGGAAGCGCTTCCGGGCCTCCAGCGCGCCGGGGAACGGGGTCGCCGCGTCCAGTTCCTCGCTGATCAGCAGCGCGCTGTCGACCTCCCCGCCGTCCACGTCCACCGGCTTCCCGGCGGGCGCGGGCCAGTTCCGGCAGGAGGCGTTGTACCAGGCGTTCGCCCACGTCTCGAACGGCGCCTGCGCGTGCGTCACCCAGTTGTCCGCGCGCCAGCGGCCCCACTCCCGCGGCCACTGCACGTCGGTGCACTGCACCGCGTTGTACACCGCGAAACCGTTGTCGTCGCCGGGAGTGTTGCTCGCGTCGTAGATGTCCACCAGCGGCTGCCATTCGCCGCGGTGCACCCAGCCCGCGAACGCCTTCGCCCGCTTGTCCCAGCCGGTCTGCCCGTAGCCCGCCGCCAGGAACAGGTCCGTCCACTCCGAGGAACCGATCTCCCCGCCCGCGGGCTGCGCCTCCAGCTTCGCGCGCTGCTCGTAGAACAGCCGCTCCACCTGATCACCCGTGGTGCCCAGGTGGTACACCGAGTCGTAGCGGGCCACCCAGTCGAAGAAGATGCCGATGTTGCGGTCGAACGCCACGTCCTGGTTCAGGTTCGCCCGGTACCAGACGTCCTCCGCGTTCACCACGCCGTCCAGCACCACGCGGCGCAACCGCTCCGGGTGCAGCGTGCCGTACACCTGCGCCAGGTAGGTGCCGTAGGAGAAGCCGTAGTAGTTCAGCCGCTCCTGGCCGAGCGCCTTGCGGATGCTCTCCATGTCCTCGACGGAATCCGTCGTGCGCATGTGGTCCAGCAGCTCGCCGCCGGTGTTCCCGCACGCCGCCGCGTAACCGTCGGTGCGGGACAACCACTCCCGCTCCTTCTCCGGCGTCGTCGGCAGGTAGTCCGGCCGGTTGTGCGCGAAGTAGTCCGGGTCGCAGGACAGCGCCGGAACGCTCGACCCGACCCCGCGCGGATCGAAACCGACCCAGTCGTAGGCCGCGCCCGCCCCGTGCGGCACCGACTCGCCCAAGCCCGCCAGGTACAGGCCGGAACCACCGGGTCCGCCCGGGTTCAGCAGCATCACGCCCTGGTACTGGTCCTCGGGCACGGTGTGCTTCACCCGGGACACCGCCAGCGAGATGTGCTCCCCGCCGGGATTCGCGTAATCCAGCGGAACGTCGAGCATCCCGCATTCCGCGCCGGCCTCCTGCAAGGACTCGTCCTCGCACGGTCCCCAGGAAACGGGTGCGGGTTCGAAAGGGGGATTCGGTGCGGCGGAAGCCGCCGGTGCGCACAGCAGGCTCGCGGCCAGCAGGCCGGTCACCGCGGTCGCGGTCGCTGATTTCTGCACTTCGGTCCTCGATGTCCGTTTCCGGCGTCCGCTGCGGATCGCCGATCGGGCCAGTCTGCTCAGCGGACTCGCATTCCACCAGCGGTTTCCCGTATCCGCACGATTGCGTCCATTCCCAGTTGAACGGAATTCGGTGGGGAAGGGCTCACGGCCGCCAGGGGCTGCGCTGGTCGGTGATCGGGCGGGTGGGGTCCTCGTGGCTCGGGACGTCCGGCTCGTCCGCGCGCAGCGGGACCAGGCCCGCGGTGATCGCGCGCATGATGCGGTCGCGGGCGCGGCGGGCGTCACCGGGCCGGTGCGCGGACAGGTCGCTCAGGTCCACCGGGTCGCCGAAGTGCACCCGCAGCACCGGGCGCCGCCGGATCGCCGCGAACCAGGAGGACAGCAGCACCCGCACGTCCCGGAAGCCCTCGATGCGCAGCATCCCGTAGCACATCGCCTCGTGCGCACCCCACTGGCTGACCGGGATCACCGGTGCCGTCGAAGCCAGCGCCATCCGCGCCACACCGGTCTTGCCGCGCTCCGGCCACAGACCGGGCTCCAGGCTCAACCGGCCCTCCGGGTACACCAGCACCGGCCGCGGGTCCTCCTCCAAGGAGCGCACCACGTCGTCCAGCGCCTCCGCCGCGTTCGCCTTGCCGCGGTTCGCGCGGAGGTGCCCGCAGCGCCGCAGCACCGGACCCAGCACCGGCGCGTCGAACAGGCCGCCCGTCGCCAGGAACCGCAGCGCCAGCCGCCTGCGCCCGCACGCCGCCATCAGCACCAGCGCGTCGATGTTGCCGATGTGGTTCGCCGCCAGCAGCAGCGGCCCGCCGCGCAGCTCGTCCGGCACGTCGCCCGTGACCCGCAGGCGACCCGTCAGCAGGATCAGCGCCCGGTCGATCCGCAGCAGCACCCGCCACAGCAGGGGTGCCTGCGCGAACGAGCGCGCCCGGGACCGCGGGGACGCGCGCGGGGCACGAGGACTCGGCTCCAGAGGGCCAACGGGCTGGGCGACCATGACGACAGAGGATCGCACAAGCACCACCGGCACGAGCGCGGGACGTGAACATCCGAGGCAGATCGCCCGCGTGACCCCTGTGCCGCTTGTGACGCGAGGGGCACCGTCGAGATAACGTGAGACCCATGGCGGGCCGGACCACGAGCGGTGCCCAGCGCAAGAACCAGTCACAACAAGGTTCGAGGAGCCGGGCCCAGAGCTCACGACGAAGCTCAAGCGGCACCACGGGTGCGAAGAGCCGCAAGACCACCTCCGGCGGAGGCGGGCGCGGCTCCACCCACGCGCCGCGCCGCGCCCCGGCGAAGAAGAGCACCCAGCCCCGGGTCGGCGGTGTGCTCAGCCGCGCCAAGGACATCGATCCGGCGCACGGCCGGACCGGGCTCGCGATCATCGCGCTCGCCGCCGCCGTCATCACCGCCGCCGGGATCTGGTGGCACGCGGGCGGACCCGTCGGGCAGTGGCTCGACTGGGGGCTGCGCTTCGTCATCGGTGACGCCGTGCTGGTGCTCCCGGTCGTCGTCGCCGGTGTCGCGGTGTTCTTCGCGAGCACCGACCACAACCCGGAGGCGCGGCCGCGCGTCGTGCTCGGGTCCGTGCTGCTCGGCTGGAGCGCGCTCGGCGTGCTGCACATCGCCGAAGCCGCGCCCGGCGACTGGCTGGTCTGGCCGGAGGCCGGGGGAGTGCTCGGGTTCCTCGCGGGCGGGCCGCTCGCGCAGGGCCTCACCGGCTGGGTCGCGGTGCCCGTGCTGGTGCTCGTCGGCCTGTTCGGGCTGATGCTGCTCACCGACACCACGCTCGCCACCGTCCGCACCAAGCTGCTCGGCAGGCCCGTCGAGGACGGCGAACCGCTCACCGAAGAGGTCCAGCCGGAGACGGTGAAGCTGCGCCGCCCCTCCCGCCGCCGCCAGAGCTCCACGCCCGTCGACGACGAGGACACCGCCGCCGCCCCGAAGAAGGGCAAGGGCGGGACGAAGAAGATGGAGCAGCTGTCCCTCGACGACGTGCCCGAGGAAGCGCCCACGAAACCGCGCGGCAAGAAGGCCGCCGAAGTCCCCGCCGCCGCCGAAGCACCCGAAGAGCCGCCCGCCGACAACGGCAAGCTCACCATCAGCCGCGCCGTCGAAGGCGACTACAAGCTGCCGCCGCTGGACGCGCTCACCGGCGGCGACGCGCCCAAGACCCGCAGCAAGGCCAACGACTCCATGATCGAGGCCATCACCGCGGTCCTGGAGCAGTTCAACATCGACGCGCAGGTCACCGGCTTCGTCCGCGGGCCCACCGTCACCCGCTACGAGGTCGAGCTCGGGCCCGGCGTGAAGGTCGAGAAGATCACCGCGCTGACCAAGAACATCGCCTACGCCGCCGCCACCGACAACGTGCGGCTGCTCGCGCCCATCCCCGGCAAGTCCGCCGTCGGCATCGAGGTGCCCAACAGCGACCGGGAGATGGTGCGGCTCGGCGACGTGCTGCGCTCCACCACCGCCTCCGGCGACCAGCACCCGCTGGTGATGGGCCTCGGCAAGGACATCGAAGGCCACATGGTCACCGCGAACCTGGCCAAGATGCCGCACCTGCTGTGCGCGGGCTCCACCGGCTCCGGCAAGTCCAGCTTCGTCAACTCGATGCTGGTGTCGCTGCTGGCGCGGGCCACGCCGCAAGAGGTCCGGATGATCCTCATCGACCCGAAGATGGTCGAGCTCACCCCCTACGAGGGCATCCCGCACCTGATCACGCCCATCATCACCCAGCCGAAGAAGGCCGCGGCCGCGCTCGGCTGGCTGGTGGACGAGATGGAACAGCGCTACCAGGACATGCAGGCCAACCGGGTGCGCCACATCGACGATTTCAACGCGAAGGTCCGCTCCGGCGACATCACCGCCCCGCCCGGCAGCGAACGCGAATACCGGCCGTACCCGTACATCCTCGCCATCGTCGACGAGCTCGCCGACCTGATGATGACCGCGCCGCGCGACGTGGAGGACGCGATCGTGCGGATCACGCAGAAGGCGCGCGCCGCGGGCATCCACCTGGTGCTGGCCACCCAGCGGCCCTCGGTGGACGTCGTCACCGGCCTGATCAAGACGAACGTGCCCTCGCGGCTCGCGTTCGCCACGTCCTCGCTCACCGACTCGCGGGTCATCCTCGACCAGCCCGGCGCGGAGAAGCTGATCGGCATGGGCGACGCGCTGTACCTGCCGATGGGCGCCGGACGGCCGCAGCGCGTGCAGGGCTCCTTCGTCAGCGACGAGGAGATCCACCGCGTCGTCTCCTACACCAAGGAGCAGGCCGAACCGGACTACACCGACGGCGTCACCGCCGCGAAGCCGGGCGAGCAGAAGGAGGTCGACTCCGACATCGGCGACGACCTCGACGTGCTGCTGCAGGCGACGGAACTCGTCGTCACCAGCCAGTTCGGGTCCACCTCCATGCTGCAGCGCAAGCTGCGCGTCGGGTTCGCCAAGGCCGGGCGGCTCATGGACCTGCTCGAATCGCGCAACGTCGTCGGGCCGTCCGAGGGGTCGAAGGCGCGCGACGTGCTCGTGAAACCCGACGAACTCGAAAACGCGCTGTACTCGATTCGTGGCGGACCGCCACCGGATTCCGAGGAGTGAGCGACGGGGCCCCCCCATTTACGGCGGGGCCCGCGGGGTGCCCCGGGGGGGATGGCCGGGCGCATTGGGGCCCCCGGGGGGGTTGTGAAGGCCCCCCCACCCCGGGGG
>NZ_JAIUJZ010000138.1:0-4296 GCF_020176775.1 Saccharopolyspora sp. 6M | reverse complement strand
GCCGCCCAACCTCTTCACAGCCGGGGGGGGCCCCCCCCCCCCCCCCCCCCACCCCCCCCCCACCCCCCCCCGCCCCCCCCCCCCCCCCCCCCCGGGGGGCCCCCCCCCCCGCCCCCCCCCCCCCACGCGAGCACGTCGAGGGCTAGATCTGCGGCGGCCGGTGCTCGTACGGGGTGGACAGCACCACCGTCGTCCGCGTCGACACCTTCGCCGCCTCCCGGATCTGCCGCAGCAGCTCCTCCAAGCCCAGCGGCGAGGCCACCCGCACCTGCAGGATGTAGGACTCGTCGCCCGCCACCGAGTAGCACGACTCGATCTCCGGCAGGTGCTCCAGCCGCTGCGGGTAGTCGTCCGGCGCGGCCGGATCGATCGGCGTCAACGAGATGAACGCCGTCAGCGGCAACCCGATCTGGTCACCGTCCACTTTGGCCACGTAGCCCTGCAGCGCGCCGCGCTGCTCCAGCCGCCGCACCCGCTGGTGCACCGCCGACACGCTCAACCCGACGCGCTCGGCCAGATCGGTGAAGCTGCACCGGCCGTCGTGCGCCAGCTCCCGCAGGATCGCGCGGTCCGTCGCTTCCAGTTCGCCCGTGTTCCGGTCGCTCACGCCGGCAGCACCACCAGGTCGTGCGGCTGCGAGTTCACGCTCAGCACCCCGTCCTCGGTGACCACCACGATGTCCTCGATGCGGGCGCCCCACCGGCCCGCGTGGTAGATGCCCGGTTCGATGCTGAACGCCATGCCCGGCTCCAGCTCCAGCGCGTTGCCGCCGACGATGTAGGGCTCCTCGTGCACGTCCAGGCCGATGCCGTGCCCGGTGCGGTGGATGAACTGCTCGCCGAAACCGGCCGCCGCGATCGGTTCCCGCGCCGCGGCGTCGATCGACTCGGCGGTGGCTCCGGGGCGCACCGCCCGCACCGCCGCGTCCTGCGCCGCCTGCAGCACCGCGTAGGTCTCCAGCACGTCCGGCTGGGCCGGCTCGCCCACCGCGTAGGTGCGGGTGCAGTCCGAGTTGTAGCCGGAGGCGATCGGACCGCCGATGTCCACCACCACCACGTCCCCGGCCTCGATCACCCGGTCCGACAGCGCGTGGTGCGGGCTGGCACCGTTCGCGGCGGAACCGACGATGACGAACTCCGCCTCGGTGTGCCCCTCCTCGACGATGGCCGCGGCGATGTTCGCGCCCACCTGCGCCTCGGTGCGACCGGCGGTGAGGAACTCGCCCATCCGCGCGTGCACCCGGTCGATCGCGGCGCCCGCCGCGCGCAACGCGTCGATCTCGGCGGCGTCCTTGCGCATCCGCAGCTCGCGCAGCACCGAACCGGCCAGCACCTGCTCGGCACCCGTCGCCGAGCGCAGCGGCAGGCAGTGCAGCGCCGGCGTCACGTCGGCGACGCCCAGCCGGGACGGGGCGCGACCGCCGCGGCGCAGCAGGTCCGCGACCAGCGCGTGCGGGTCCTCGCCGTCCACCCAGGTCACGACCTCGATGCCGAGCTCGTCGGCCGGGACGTCCGCGTAACCGGGAGCCTCCAGCTTCGGCAGCACCAGCACCGGGGCGGCACCGCCGGCGGCGGGCAGCACCAAGGTGCTGAGCCGCTCGAAGGACTCACCGCGGGCACCGAGCAGGTACCGCAAGTCCGAACCGGGGGTGATCAGCAGGGCGTCCAGGTCGGCGTGCGCCGCCGTCTCCGCGGCGCGGCGGAGCCGGGCGGAGAGCACCGCGGGATCCTGCTTGAGCGAGTCAGTGGCCATGGCCACCTAGCCTAACCGCCGGGCGCCGCGCTCCTCCGGCGGTGCGCGGGCCGAAGATCAGCACCGCGGTCCGCGGGCCGGAACCGGGCGGGACGCCGCTGACCCGCCCGGCCCGCCGCGCCCGGCCGGGCTGCGACGCCCCGGGGAGGACCGACGTGCCCGGCCGGAACGGCCCGCCCACCGGTCGGGGGTCGGCGACGGGCCGCTCCGCACCCCGGCCACGAGGGCCGGGAAGCCGCGGTGCGCGGCGCGTGCGCACCGGGCTGCTGCGACTGTAGGACGTCCCCCGAGCGGCCTGGTGACAGTGATCTGACAGCCCTGCGGAACCCGGATCGGCCCCGCTCCGCCGGGCGGCGTCGGCCGGTCGTGACAGAGTGTGCGCCGTGACGGGTTCTGTGATGCTGATCGACTCCGCCGGGCTGTGGTTCCGCTCCTACTACGCGCTGCCCGAATCGCTGACCGCCCCGGACGGGACGCCGGTGAACTCGGTGCGCGGGTTCTGCGACATGCTCGCGAAGCTCATCGGCGAACGGCGGCCGACCCGCGTGGTGGCCTGCCTGGACAACGACTGGCGGCCGCAGTTCCGGGTGGACGCGCTGCCGTCCTACAAGGCGCACCGGGTCGCCGAGGCGGACCCGGACGCCGAAGAGGTGCCGGACACCCTCTGCCCGCAGATCCCGATCATCCTGGACGTGCTGGACGCGCTCGGCGTGGCCACCGCGGAGGCCGAGGGCTACGAGGCCGACGACGTGATCGGCGTCCTCGCCGAACGCGAGACCACCGACCCGGTGGAGGTCGTCACCGGCGACCGCGACCTGTTCCAGCTGGTGCGCCCGGCGCCGACGCCGGTGCGCGTCCGCTACGTCGGGGCCGGGCTGGCGAAGGCGCAGGACTTCGGCCCGGACGAACTCGCCGAGCGCTACGCGCTGGACCCCGCTCGCGCGGGCGAGGCGTACGCGGAGATGGCCGTGCTGCGCGGCGACCCCTCGGACGGGCTGCCCGGGGTGGCCGGCATCGGGGAGAAGACGGCCGCGAAGCTGATCACCGAGTTCGGTTCGCTGGCGGCGCTGCTGGCCGCTTCCGAGCAGGGCGACCGGCGGCTCACGCCGCGGGTGCGCGGCAAGCTCGCCGACGCCGCCGACTACCTCGCCGCCGCGCCCACCGTGGTGCGGGTCGTGCGGGACGCGCCCGTGGTGCTGGACCGGCCGGACACCGCTCCCGCCGCGCCGGCCGACCCGGACCGGTTGGCCGAGCTCGGCACCTGGTGGGGCCTCGGCGGGCCCTTGGACCGGCTCATCGCCGCGCTCTGACCCGGTGCCGCTCGACCGTCCCGGTCAGAACTGGGTGCCGCACCACGGCGGGCGCGCAGCGGCGAAGAGGCGGTCGGCGGCGGCGAGCGCCGACGGCTCGTGGACCTCGACGCGGTTCGCCGCGGCGAGGGTGCTCGGCCGGACGTCGCCCAGGTACAGCGAACCCAGCACGTCCACGTCCAGGCCCAGCTGCGGCGCGTCCGCGACCGGTTCCGCGCCACCCGGCCCGATCCGGTAGCGGCCCGAGTTCTGCGGCAGGAACGGGTCCCGCACCTCGACGACGACGGGCTCGGCCGCGCCGTAGGACCGCGCGGCCAGCGCCGCGGGCACGTCCACCAGCCGCACCCACAGGTCGTCGTCGACGCGGTCCACGCCGCAACCGCGCCGGTCCGCGAGCCACCACGGCAGCGGCTCGTCCAGCGGGCGGTCCACGGCGATCACCGAGGTCGCCAGGTCCAGGCCCAGCAGGAACCGCCACAGCGAAGCGGTGGCCGCGTCGTCCGCACCGTGCATGTCGCTCACCAGGATGCGGATCGACCCGTCGCCGAAGTGGTGGTCGGTCTTCGACGGCTCCCAGAGCGCGAACCCGTCGTCGGTGCCGGAGTCGTCGGAGTGCACCGCGACCCGCAGCGCTCCCCCGTTCTCCACCGTCCCGGCCAGCCGGGTGGTCCACCAGCCCTCGCCGCGGGCGATGAGGCCGGGCCTACCCGCGGCGATGCGGGAGTACAGCTCGGGCAGCAGCTTCTCCGCCGCGGGCCCGTCGACCAGCCGCACCTGCCCACCGATCGGTGCGTCCGGGCGCAGCTCGGCGTGCGTGCGGGCCACCTGCACCCGTTGCGACCGGGTTCCGAGGCCGTAGCCGAAGCGCGGGTAGATCCGCGTCTCCGAGGCGTGCAGGACCGCCAGCGGCTCACCGCGCTCCCGCAGCTCGGTCAGCTGCGCGCGCATCAGCTCCCGCAGCAGACCGCGCCGGGTGCGGTCCGCGCGCACCCCCACCCCGGTGACCGCGGCGGCGGGCAGCACCGCGCCGCCGGGCACCTCCAGGGCCGAGGTCATCGACAGGGCGGTACCGGCGAGCTCGCCGTCGAGGAACGCGCCGAACACCCGGCCCGGCTCGTACCTGGTCGAGGGGGGGGGGGGGGGGGCGGGCCCCCGGGGGGGGGGGGGGGGGGGGGGGGGGCCGGGCGGCGCGGCGCGCGGGGGGGGGGGGGGGGGGGGCGCGCGCGGCGCCCCC
>NZ_JAIUJZ010000137.1:0-27940 GCF_020176775.1 Saccharopolyspora sp. 6M | reverse complement strand
AACCGCCGGGGCCGGGGGCTGCGCCGGGGCGGTCCGGGCGCGCGCGCCGGCGTGCACGGCGCCCACCCCCCGGCCGGGCGCGTCCGGGGGCGCAGCGCGCGGCCCCCGCGCCTCCCCGGTGCGCTGCGGTTCGTGCAGCGAGGCCAGGAACAGGTCGAAGCTCGGGCGGTACTCGGATTCGGCCAGCGGCCGCACGTCGACGTCGGTCACGCCTGCATCCTGCCCAGTGCCGGGCCGCGCGTCGAGCGAATTCCCGGCTCCCTACCGCGGGTAGCCGACCTCGTAGGTACCGCTCGCGTCCCGGACGGTCACCGACACCGGCTTCGTCCCGCCGCCGAGGGTCACCTGGCAGTCGAACCGGTTGCCCGGCACCACCTGCTGCTCGGCCGGACAGCTCACCGATTCGACGGTGCCGAGGTGGTAGGAGTCGCGCAGCGTCTGCGCCACGCCCTGCTGCACGCTCTCCGGGTCGAAGCGGTCGTGCACCAGCACGCCGGGGTGCACGAAGCCGACGACGGCCAGCGACCCGGCGACGGTCACCAGGACCGCGCCGCCGAACACCCACGGCACCTTCGACCTCGTGCTCGGCGATGGCGTCGGCGCGCAGCCGCGGCCGCGCGGGCCGACGACGATCGGCGGCAGGTTCGGGTGGGTGGATTCCGCGCCGGTGGCCCGCGGACGCCCGCCGGCGTCGCCGGTGCGGGGCTGCTGCCCCGGGTTCGCGGCGCCGGTCCTGCGGTCCGGTCCCGGTTGCTGCGCACCGGATTCCCCTTGCCGCGGGCGGGATTGCTGGTCCGGGCGCGGCGGGTGCTGGCCGGTCTGCTGGGTCCGGCCGGGGTGGGAGTGACCGGGCTGGGCCTGCCCCGGGTGGGAAAGCCCCGGCCGGGTCTGGGTCTGCTGCGTCTGGCCGGGCTGGGTCTGGCCGGGCTGAACTTGGCCGGGTTGGGTCTGACCCGGCTGCGTCTGACCCGGTTGGGTTTGGCCCGGCTGGGTCTGACCCGGCTGCGTCGCCCTGCCCTGCTGCTCCGCGCCGCCCTGGCCGGTCCTGCCCTGGCCCGGTCGCCCGGGACGGCGCCCGGGAACCGGCAGCCCCGGGTTGGTCCGCTGACCGGCACCGGCCGCGGAACCGGGGTGCCCTTGCGCCGGCCGACCGCCCTGCTGGGACGGGCCGTTGGGGCCGCTCATCCAGTACCTCCGGGAAAGCTGAAAGTTCCGGCGCGGCGCGCGACCCCCGACGCACCGCACCCCCGAATCCAATCACAGCGCGCCATCGCGCCATGACCCCGCCGGGGGGCGCGGCCGACGGCGATCAGCCGCCGCCGCAACCGATCCGGGCGCGGCGGCCGATCACACGGCGCCCGCGGCGACCACCCCGCGGCGGATCGCGGTGACGGCCTTCGCCGCCGCCGAACCCACCGGATCGGACTTGCCGGTGACGTCGCGGATCTGGTCGAGCAGGTCCACCACCTGGCGGCACCAGCGCACGAAGTCGCCCGCGGACAGCTCGTGACCGGTGGATTCGGCGGCGGTGAGCACCCGCTCCAGCGACTCGCCGCGCGCCCACCGGTACACCGGCCACGCGAACCCGGCGTCGGGTTCCCGGGTGCGGTCGAGCTTGTGCCTGCGCTCGTCCTCCTCCAGCTCGCCCCACACGTCCCAGGTCTTGTCCAGCACGTCGGCGACCGCCCCGGACGGCACCGGCGGCGAGACCGCGCCCTCCCGGCGGGACTCGTAGACCAGCGCGGACACCACGGCCGCGAGTTCCGCCGGCTGCAAGGACCGCCAGATCCCGGCGCGCAGGCATTCCGCGGCCAGCAGGTCTGATTCGCTGTAGAGCCGGGTGAGCCGCCTGCCGTTCTCGGTGACCGGCTGCTCCGGGTCGTCCGGCGTGACGTAGTCCCGTTCGGCGAGCAGGCCGATGATCCGGTCGAACGCGCGCGCCAGCGAATGCGTGGTGGTGGAGACCTTGCGCCGCAGGTGCTCGGTCTCGGACCGCAGCCGCTCGTACCGCTCGGCCCAGCGGGCGTGCTTCTCCCGCTCGTCGCAGCCGTGGCACGGGTGCGCCTTCAGCGCGCGGCGCAGGCTGGCCAGTTCGGCGTCGTCCCCGACGTCGGAGCGGCGCCCGCCGCGCCCGCCGCCCACCGAGATCCCGGTGTCCCGCAGGCTGGAGGCCAGGTCGCGGCGCGACTTCGGCGACCGGGTGTCCACGTGCTTGGGCAGCCGCATCCGGCCCAGCGCCTCCACCGGGGAGGTGAAGTCGGCGACGGACAACCGGCCGGACCAGCGGTCCTCGGTGACCACCAGCGGGCGCGGCTCCCCCATCGGCTCCAGGCCCGGGTCGATCACCACGGCCAGCCCGGAGCGGCGGCCCGCGGGCACCTGGATGACGTCGCCCTTGCGCAGCTTCTCCAGCGACTTCGCCGCCTCGGCCCGCTTCGACGCGCGGTTCTGCCTGGCCAGCACCTTCTCCCGCTCGGAGATGCGGCGGCGCAGCGAGAAGTACTCGGCGAAATCACCGAGGTGGCAGGTCATCGACTCCGCGTAGCCCTCCAGGGCGTCGGCGTTGCGGTCCACCCGCCGCGACATGCCGACCACCGAGCGGTCCGCCTGGAACTGCGCGAACGACTGCTCCAGCAGGTCGCGCGCCGCGTCCCGGCCCACCCGCTGCACCAGGTTCACGGCCATGTTGTAGCCGGGCCGGAACGAGGAGCGCAGCGGGTAGGTGCGGGTGGAGGCGAGCCCCGCGACCTGCTTCGGGTCCACGCCCGGCTGCCACACCACGACGGCGTGGCCCTCCACGTCGATGCCGCGGCGACCCGCGCGCCCGGTGAGCTGCGTGTACTCGCCGGGCGTGAGGTCGACGTGCGATTCGCCGTTGAACTTGACCAGCCGCTCCAGCACCACGGTGCGGGCGGGCATGTTGATGCCGAGGGCGAGCGTCTCGGTGGCGAACACGGCCTTGACGAGGCCGCGGACGAACAGCTCCTCCACCGTCTCCTTGAACGCGGGCAGCAGGCCGGCGTGGTGCGCGGCGATCCCGCGCTCCAGCGCGTCGCGCCACTCCCAGTAGCCGAGGACCGACAGGTCCGCCTCGGGCAGCGAGCTGGTGTGCTCCTCGATGACCTCGCGGATCTCGTCGACCTCGTGCTCGCCGGTGAGCCGCAGTCCCGCGCGCATGCACTGGCTCACGGCCGCGTCGCAGCCCGCGCGGCTGAAGATGAACACGATGGCGGGCAGCAGGCCCGCCGAGTTCAAGCTGTCCAGGACCTCCACCCGCGACGGTGCGAAGAACCGCGGCGGCCGGGGCCCCTTGCGCCTGCCGCCACCGGGACCGCCGCGGCCGCGGCCGTACGGCGAGTGCACCCGGGACAGCTCCTGGGTGTGGCGCAGCAGCCGCGGGTTCAGCGACAGCTCCCGCTCCGAGGTCTCGCCGCCGAACAGGTCGAACATCCGGGAGCCGACCTGCATGTGCTGCCACAGCGGCACCGGCCGGTGCTCGTCGACGACGACGGTGGTGTCGCCGCGGACCTCCACGAGCCATTCGCCGAACTCCTCGGCGTTGCTGACCGTCGCCGACAGGCTGGCCAGCTGCACGTGCTGCGGCAGGTGCAGGATCACCTCTTCCCACACGGCACCGCGGAACCGGTCGGCGAGGTAGTGCACCTCGTCCATCACCACGTAGCCGAGCTGGTCGATGCCGCGCGAGCCCGCGTACAGCATGTTGCGCAGCACCTCGGTGGTCATCACCACGACCTGCGCGTCCCCGTTGATGGAGGTGTCGCCGGTGAGCAGGCCCACCGCGTCCTCGCCGTAGCGCTCGCAGAGGTCGGCGAACTTCTGGTTGGACAGCGCCTTGATCGGGGTGGTGTAGAAGCAGCGGCGGCCCTCGGACAGCGCCAGGTGCACCGCGAACTCGCCGACCACGGTCTTGCCCGCGCCGGTGGGCGCGCAGACCAGCACGCCGTGGCCGGATTCGAGGGCCTGGCAGGAGGTGCGCTGGAACGCGTCGAGCTCGAAGCTCAGCGAACCGGCGAACTCGGCGAACTTCGGGTGCGCGCTGCGGCGGCGGTGCGCGGCGTAGGACTCGGCGGGCGAGGCGGGGGCGTCGTCCGCGTCCGCGCCGCGGCGGGCCTGCTCGCCGGTGGGACGGCGTCGAGCGCCTTCCGCGGCGGAGCGGCCGTCCCGGTCCGGTTCGCCGGTGGGGACGTCTCGATCCTGCGCTTCCGCGGGCCGGTCCTCCCGGGCGTGCTCGTCGGCGGGCCCGTCTTCCCGGTTCCGCTCGGCGGACCGGTCGCCCCGGTCCCGCGCACCGGCGGGCCGGTCGCCCTGGGCCTGCGCACCGGTGCGGCGGCCGCCCCGGGTCCGGTGGCGGCGCGGCGGGCCCGCGCTCCCGGGGGACGCGTCGGCGGAACCGGGCTCCACCGCGGGCGGGTTCTCGGCGGCCGGGTTCTCGGCCACCGGGTCACGGGGCGAACCGGGATTCTTCTCATCCGATCCCGAGCGATCCGGATGCGACATGTCGGAGTGCGAACGGCTCACAGCCACCCGAGGTGAACGGGCAGCTCAGGCCGCGTCGCTCTTCGCAGCGGCCGGGGCGAGCACCTGGAGCGCGGCGGGCTGGCAGCGCAGGCTCACCGGCAGCCTGGCCTGCGGTTCGCCGTCGGCGAACGCGGTCCAGCCGTTGCCGCCGCCGAGCCGCACCGAGCGGGCCCGCAGCGTGCGCACCGCGGGGTGTTCGACGTGCTCGCCGGTGCGGATCGCGGGCAGCACCCGCAGCAGGTCGGCACGCCCCACCTCCCCGACGACGGTCACGTCGAACAGGCCGTCGGTCGGGTCCGCGCCGGGGCAGATCGGCACCCCGCCGCCGTAGTAGGGCGTGTTGCCGACGGCCACGCAGGTCGCGGCCACGTCGAGCACCACGTTGTCCGCTTCGACCCGCAGCGGCATGGCCTGCAGCCGGGCGAGCTCGCGCAGCACGGCCACGTCGTAGCGGGCGCGCCCGATGGGTAACCGGGAGCGGTTCACCCTGCTGTTGACCTGGGCGTCGAACCCCGCGCACAGCACGGTCGCGAACCGCTGCCCGCCGACCACGCGGCCCAGGTCCAGCGCCCGCCGGTGCCCGCCCTGCACGGCGTCGGTGGCGGCCCGCACGGCCTCCAGCGGGTCGGCGGGCAGGCCGAGCGCGCGGGCCAGGTCGTTGCCGGTGCCCACCGGGATGATCGCCAGCGCGGTGCGCGCCCCGGCGCAGGCCTGCACGGCGGCGTGCGCGGCACCGTCCCCGCCGACCACGGCCAGCACGTCGACGTCGTCGCCCACCGCGGCGCGGGCGGCGGTGGCGAACTCGGCGGCGTCGGCGGCGATCACGACGCGGACCGCCGAGACCACGCGGAACCGCCGGACGGCCTGCGCGGCGACGGCCGCGCCGCGGCCCCGGCCGGAAGCTGGATTGATCAACACCACGGTGCGCATGGGGCAACATCGTGGCCCACGCCCCCGTCGCGTGACCAGCCACCACCGGGAACCCCCGGTCAGCGGCCGTTCGCGCGGAAGTCCCGCTAGTGCGGAAGTCCGGCTAGTCCGGCCGGACGAACCCCTCGGGCAGGCGCAGCGCTCCCAGCAGCGGGGGCTCCGCGACGCGGCGCTGCTCGCGGCCCGCGACCTGCGGGAGGTGCTGCGGCCGGGGGCCCGCGGCAGGGCGCGGCGGGACCGAGCAGGCGCGGTCGGCCGCCCGCACCGCCTCCTCCCGGCCCGGTTCCTCCGCGCGGAGCCGTTCCTCGGCGAACAGCCGCGGCAGTTCGGGCAGGGCGTAGCGCCCGCCGCCCGCGACGCAGTCCAGCAGGCCGAGGTCCACCAGTTCCTCCAGCGCCCGTTCGACGGAGTCGACGTCGAGCTCCGCGAGCAGCGCGGCCCGCCGCACCGTGATCTCCCCGTCCCTGGCGAGCGCGAGCCGCCGGAACACGGTCCGGGCGAGCTCACCGCACCGCCGGTGGACCGCCGCGAGCACCGGCCGCACCGCCAGGTCGCCCGCGGTGAGCGCGTCGAGCCGCCCGCGCCGGTCCGCCAGCCGCCGCAGCAGGTCGGACACCAGCCAGGTGGGGCGCCCGGCGAGCCGGTTGCCCGCGATCCGCAGCGCCAGCGGCAGGTGCCCGCACAGCTCGGCCAGCGCCACGGCCGCCGACGGCTCGCGGCTCATCCGCTCGTCCCCGGCGATGGCGCCGAGCAGCCGCACCGAATCGGCCGGGGCTAGCACGTCCAGCGGGATCCGCGCCACCGATTCCAACCCGGCCAGCCCGCCGCGCCCGGCGACGAGCAGCAGGCAGTCCGGGTCGCTGGGCAGCAGCGGCCGCACCTGCGCCTCGTCGGTGACGTCGTCGAGGACCAGCAGCACCCGGCGGCCCTGCAACAGCGAGCGGTACAGGCTGGAGCGCGCGTCGGCGCCGGGCGGCAGCCGGTTCTCGGCGACGCCGAGCGCGCGCAGCACCACCCCGAGCGCGTGCTCCGGGCGCACCCGCCCGTACCGGTGCATCGGCAGGAAGAGGCAGCCGTCCGGGTAGTGCTCGGCGAGCCGGTGCGCGGTGTGCACCAGGAAGGTGGACTTGCCGACTCCGGGCGGACCGGTGACGGCCACGACGGGGGCGCTGCGGGGGCGGCGCTCCGCTGCGGCCACGGTCCGCAGCTCGGCGGCCGCCTGCTCGCGGCCGGTGAGGTCGGCGATCTCGGGCGGCAGCGCGCACAGCATCCCGCCCCAGCCCGGGTCCGGCGGAGCCGGTGCGGCCTCCGGCGTTCCGATCCCGGGGCGCGGCAACAGGTTCCGCAGCTCCCCCTCGTCGGTGGCGAGGGCCGCGGCCAGCGAACGCAGCGTCCGGGCCTGCGGGCGGGCCACCCGTCCGCGTTCCATGTCGCCGATGGCGCGGGCGCTGATGCCGGTGCGCCGGGCCAGTTCCTCCTGGGTGAGGCCGGCACGGGCGCGGCGCCGCCGGAGCGCGGTCCCGAAACCGGGGTGCGGGGTGTCGCCGGGACCGACCTGCGCCATGTACCCCACCACTTCTCCCGCAGCGGCGGGCCGGGTCCGCCGGCGTACCGCGCCGGAATTCAGGCCGCCACGCTGCGGTACCGACGTTCTCCCCGAGCCCCCGATGATCTCCGGACACCATTATCCGGAGATGCTTCGCACGGCACAACGTCCGCGATCGCGCCATTCCCCGGCCCGGTGATCTCGCCGTCACCGGATGCATTCCCACTGCTCGAACGGACGCACCCGAATGGCAGCGGAAATGCACTCGATCAGCCGAGCACGGGTTCCGGGCCGGAAGAAATGCGCGCGCCCGTTCTTCCTGTGGATCTTCCTGGCCGGGTTCGGCATTTCGTGCTTCGCTGGATCAGGGGACGCCGATCGGGCGGCGTGGGATCGATTCGGGGAGGGGTGCGCATGTCGGGGTACCGAGCGGGCCGCCGGAGCGCCCCGCGGCCGAGGTGCTCCGGACGGACGGGATCCGGGAACACCGGGTCACCGCGGCAGATCCCGCAGCACCCCGCTGACGTTGAGCACCTCCACGCACCGCGGCGCGCGCTGCCCCGACGGCGGAGTTCCGGGCAGGGCGCAATTCACCTCGCCGACGACGCGTCCACCCGCGGGGACTTCGATGGGCGTGACCCAGTGGTAGTCCTGGTTCCGGAACGTTTCCAGCGCGATCGTGGTGACCATGCGACCGCCGAACCAAATGGTGAGCACTCCTTCATCGCCCTGGGAGTTCGCCAGCACCAAGTCGGTGATGTAGAACACCTTCCCCTCCGGGACGATGTAGGGCTGGGCACCGGCCTCTCCGCCATTCGTGGCCACTCGAATGGTCGTGGAGAACTGCCCGCCGCCCGGCACGGTGTTGCTCCCGGGCGGAACGGTTCCGGGCGGTCGGTCCTGCTGGTCCCCGCCCGGTTCCTCCGCCGGGGGCGGCGGTTCGGGCTGCGGCTGCGGAGCGGGGGCGAGTTCGCCGTTGCGCGCCATCTCCTGCGCCCGCTCTTCCGCGGCCTCCTTCGCCGCGGACTCCAGCGTCGGCTTCAGCAGCGCGAACCAGGCGATCAGCAGCGCCAGCAGCAGCGCCAGCAACGCCAGCAGCCACTTCGGCAGGATCGGCAGCTGGTGCAGCTCCCCGTCCAGCTGCTCCGGGTACGCCTCGAACCCCGTCGCCGGAAACGCACCGGCACCCGCGGGCGCCGTCACCGCGTCGTGGACCGCGACCGGCGAGGCGGTGACCACGAACGGCGTGCGCACCGGGGCACCGAACCAGATCAGCTTCGCGGCGCGCGCCCGCAGCCGCACCTCCACCTGCTCGTCCGGTTCGACCCGGGGCCGAGATTCCTCCAGCCGGAACCGGAGTTCCTCGGCGGCGTCCCCCGGTTCCAGCGGCACGTCGATCGGCGTGTTGCCCTGGTTGTGCAGCACCACGTGGAAGCGGCCGGTGCGCCAGGCCCGGCGGCGTTGCGGCGCCAGCCACGCGCGCAGCTGCTGGAACGGTTCGACGTGCACGGTCGCCTCGGGCACCGCCACCAGCTCGGGCCGTTCCACCGGGGTGACCCGCACCGCCAGCGGTACGTCCCCGGCGGGCACCTCGGGAGACCTCGGCGGGCGCAGCACCAGCGTCACGCTGCCCCGCGTCCCCGGGTAGAGCGAGAGCCGCGCCGGTTCGACGACGGTCCACGGCGAGCAGCGACCGACGACCTCGAACTCGTAGGCCTCCACGATGTCGGTGCCGTTGTGCACGGTCAGGGTCGCGGTGGCCTCCCCGCCCGGGGCGACCACGATCGTCTCGTTCTCCCACACAGCTGAGGTGCTCACCCGACGAAAGCTAGGTGCCCCCGGCCGTCCGCGGCAGGGCCTCGGGGGCAGCGGGCGGGCAGGGCGGCTGCCCGCACCGACGCAACCCGACTGCCCGGACCTCCCGGCCACGACCCACGAGGTGAGGAGAGAGCGGACATGACCACGAGAGTGCCCGTCGCGGTGCACGCGGGCGACCCGCTGCTGCACGCGGGCGTGACCGCGCAGCTGCGCCCGCGTCCCGAGGTGGACGTGCTGAAGCTCGACGAGCACGAGAAGGCGCAGGTGTCGCTGGTCGTGGTGGACCGGGTGGACGACGAGGCGGTGCTGCTGCTGCGGCGGTTGCAGCGGACGCCGAGCACCCGCACCGGCCTCATCGTCGGCGAGTTCGGGCAGAACGCGCTGCGCATCGTCATCGAGTGCGGGGTGTCGGCGGTGCTGCGGCGGGCGGAGGCCGAGCAGGACCGGGTCGTCGGGCTGATCACCGCCCTGGTGCGCGGGGAGAGCGTGCTGCCCGGCGACATGCTCTCCCGGCTGCTGGACCACGTGGGCCGGTTGCAGCGCAGTTCCGCCGACGCGCAGGGCTTCAACCTGTCGACGCTGACGGCGCGGGAGGTGGAGGTGCTGCGGTTGATCTCGGAGGGCTTCGACACCGGGGAGATCGCGGGGAAGATGTCGTACTCGGAGCGCACGGTGAAGAACATCCTGCACGAGGTCACCACCCGCCTGCAGCTGCGCAACCGGGCGCACGCGGTCGGCCACGTGATGCGGCAGGGGTTGATCTGATTCCCCTCGCGTTGCCCGAAAGTCCCCTGCGGGCTTCCCGCCCCGGTGCCTGAGCGGACCTCCCGGGTGCCCCCGGCTGCGGACAGGATCGGACGGGGTTCCGAGCTCGGAGGTGGGGAATGCAGGTGTCGGGCGCGTTCCGGCGCGGGCGGGTGCGCGTCGGGGGCGCCCTGTTCGGCGTGCTCGTGGTGCTGTGCGGGCTGATCTGGTTGCCGCCCGCGACGGCGCAGCAGGAACCGCAGGATCCGCCGGCGGGCCGCATCGCGTTCTCCGGGCCGGGGCACCGCAGCATCGGCCTCGTCGACGACACCTCCGGGTCCGCGGACGGGAAGACCTCGGAACCGCTGCTGGACGAGCGGCCCGCGCACTTCGACGAGGACCCGGCGACCCGCGGCGACCTGGTGGTGTTCACCAGCCTCCGCGACGAGGCCACCGCGCAGGTGTACCTGCGCGACGGTTCCGGTTCGGTGCGCCGGTTGACCGAGGGCCGCGACGCCGCGCACCCGAAGCTGTCCCCGGACGGCCGGTGGGTGGTGTTCGACTCGGCGGAGCCCGCGGGCGGGCAGCGGACGCAGCGGGACCTGTGGCGGGTGCGCACCGACGGCACGCAGCTGACCCGGCTCACCACGTCCGCGTCGAACGAGACCTGGCCGTCGTTCTCCCCGGACGGGGAGCGGATCGCGTTCGCGGGCGACGCGACCGGGCGCTGGCAGATCTACACCCGCGAGGTCACCGGCGCGTTCGCGCAGCAGCGCACCCGGGAGCCGAGCGGGGCCGCGGTGCAGCCCGCGTGGAACCCGGTGGACGAGGACCGGATCGCCTACACCTTCGACCCGGACGGGAACCTCGCGGACAGCTACGACCAGCAGGTTCGGGTGCTGTCGAGCCCGGGACAGACCACCGGGGACGCGCTGCTCGGCGGCGACCGGGCCTCGTGGACGAGCTTCTGGCCGGTGTGGCGGGCGGACGGCGAGTGCCTGCTGTTCCTGAGCCACGACCTGCCGAGCGGGCGGTTCACCACGAACTACGTGTACCGGGTGGACGTCCCGACGGCACCGACCACGAACACCCCGGTGCTGATGCTCGACGAGGTGCGGGAGGTCGACTCGCCCGCGCTGCTGCCCGGCGGCCGGCTGCTGGTGGCGCGCACGACGGCGTGCTGCTTCAACGTGGCCCAGCTGCAGGACATCCGGCCGGACGGCAGCGATCCGCGCAGCCTCGGCGTGGACGTGCTGCACGAGGACCCGGCGGCCGCCGAGGATTCCAGCAAGTTGTTCGAACCGGACCCGGACTACGACCCGTGGACGCAGCGGCAGTCCTACTCCCCCGACGGCGCGACGATCGCGGTGAGCGCGTTCAGCGGCCCGCAGGGGGATCGGCGGCAGCGCATCCAGCTGGTGGACGCGGACGGCTCGAACCGGCGGGAACTGCCCATCGCGGACCGCGGGCAGGACGACTGGGAGACCGACGCGGCCTGGTCCCCGGACGGCACGAAGCTGGCGGTGGCGCGCCGCTCCCCCGGCGGCCAGCCCGGCGATCAGGGCCGCGGCAAGAGCCGGATCGTGATCGTGGAGGTGGCCACCGGCGAGGTCCTCGGCCGGGTGCCGCCGCGGAACCAGGCGGAGGACGACACCCAGCCGGTGTTCTCCCCCGACGGGGAACGGCTCGCGTTCAGCCGCGGGCAGCTGATCGTGCCTGCGGAGCAGCGCTACAACCACATCTGGTTCGCCCAGGTGGGGAAGCTGGAGCAGCAGCGCAACGTCACCGAGGAGCTCTGCGACTGCCCCGAGCTGGTGGTCGACGACAGCGCCGCGTTCTCCCCCGACGGCGCGAGCCTGGCGTTCAACCGGGAACCGCACGGGCTGTACCGCTACGAGATCGAGGACGAGTCGTGCTCGGTGGTGCTGCCGGAATCCGAGGACTCCTGCCGCGACAAGCCCGGCGACGGCGACGACCCGCCCGAGCACTTCCAGCCGCGCGACCTCAGCTGGTCCCCGGACGGGAGCAGCGCGGTGTTCTCCGAGCGGGCGAGCGTGAACGCCCCCGAGCACCTGTCCGCGGTGGACATGCGGACCGGCCGGATCACCCCGCTCACCCAGGGCTTCCCCGGCAGGCAGAAGGAAGCGACCTGGCAGGCCACGGTCGACGTGAGCGTGTCCGCGCCGGAGCGCACCGACGAGATCGACGTGGGCGACGAGGTGCGGGTCTCGGCGCAGATCACCAACAACGGCCCGGCCGCCGCACCCGGCGCGACCGCCGAGCTCACCGTGCCGGACGGGGCGCGGCTGACCGGGATCGACTCGACGGTGGGCACCTGCGGGCAGGACGGCCGGTGCGAGCTCGGCCTGCTCGAACCGGACCAGCAGGTGCGGGTGACCGCGACCGTCGTCGGAGTCGACGGCGGCGACCAGCGGCTCCGCTGGCAGGCGCGCAGCCGGATGCGGGACAGCAGACCCACCGACAACACCGCGACCACGATCGTGCCGGTCGTCGCGCCGGAACCGCCTGCGCCACCACCACCTCCGCCGCCTCCGGCGCCCGCGGCCCCGGGGGTGACGGTGCGGGCCGACCCGAACCCGTCCTACGTGGGCGGCCGCACCGACGTGACGTTCACGGTGCGCAACGCAGGCCCCTCCCCCGCGACCGGGTTGACGCTGGACGTGGCGCTACCGCCGGGGATCCCGGTGACCGCGCTGCCGCCGGGGTGCTCGGCGAGCCGATGCCTGCTGCCGGACCTGCCGCCGGGCGCGGAACGGCCGGTGGTGCTGGTGCTGGCGCCGAAGGCGGCGCTGGACGGCGAGATCACCGGCACGCTGCGCACCACCGGCACCGACACGACCCCGGCGGACAACGTGGCGCGCACCTCGTACCGGGTGCTGCAACCGCGGATCATCTCGGTCCCCGAGGTGGGCGAGCCGGGATTCGTGACCTCGGTGCGCGGCTTCGACTTCCCGCCGGGGGTGCCGGTGCGGCTGAACTGGACACCGGGCATCACCGCGGCCGCCGCGCCCACGATCCCCGGCCCGGACGGGAGGTTCGCGGCGCAGCTGCTGATCTTGCCGAAGGACCGGCTCGGCCCGCGCGACATCACCGCCACCGGAGCGGGCTTCAGCCCGGTCCACGTCCCGGAACCGTTCCTGGTCGTCGCCCCGGCGGTCCCGCCGCCGCTGATGGGACGGCGGTGATCGAGCGGTGCGGGCGCGGCGCCGAGGCCGCTGAGGTGCCGCCACCCGACCCGGCCTGCCGCAGGAACGCGAGGAGCGCGCAGTGATCCACGAAGTCGACGAGGGCCTGCGGTTGCTGCTGGCCGAGGAGGGCCTGCCCGGTTCGGGGGTGGAGCTGGCGTTCGACCCGCCCACCACGGATTGGGCGGCGAAGCGCAACGCCCCGACGGTGAACGTGTTCCTCTACGACCTCCGGGAGGAGCCGGCGCTGCGCCGGTCCGGTGCGGTGGACCGGTTCGACGAGTCCGGCGAGGTCGTCGGCCGCTTCGACCCGCCGCGCTGGTTCCAGCTGTCCTACCTGGTGACGGCGTGGACGAACCGTCCGCAGGACGAGCACCGGCTGCTGGCGCAGGCGCTGCGCGGCCTCATCCGGTACGAGGCGCTGGATCCGCGGTGGCGCACGGGTTCGCTGGGCGAGCTCGGGTTGGAGGTGTCGTTGGAGACGGGCGGGGAGCTGGCGGAGAACCGGTCGCCGACGGACGTGTGGTCGGCGTTGGGCGGTGAGCTGAAACCGTCGATCCCGCTGCGGGTGACCGCGCCGCTGGCGGGCGTGCTGCGCCCGGTCGGCCCGCCGGTCACGGAGGGCGTAGCGCTGCGCGGCCGGGCGTCGTTCCCGGAGGGGCCCGCCGACGAGCAGCGGCACCTGCGCTACGACGGGACCGCAGCCGAGGGCGACGGGTTCTCCTCGCCGAAGCCGCGCCCGCAGGGCCGCCGCCGGCTGCGGGGCCCGTTGTGAGCGGCGAGCTGTGGGAGCGGCTGCGCGCGGTGGAGCACCGGGTGCGGCTCGCGCTGGACGCCCGCGCCGATCCGGACCGCGACGACCCGTACCGCGGCCTGTACCTCACCGAGGAGATGGTGCGGCGGGTGCTGGAATCCCCGTCGGCGTCCTGGTCCGCGGAACCGGGCGAGGTCGCCGAACCGGGCGCGCGGCTGGCGCGGCTGGCCGCGGATTTCGGCTTGGACGCGTGGGACGTGGAGTTCCTGCTGATCGCGCTGGCCCCCGAGCTGGACGCCCGGTTCGAGCGGCTCTACGGCTACCTCAACGACGACGTGACGCGGCGGCGGGCGACGCCCGGCATGGTGCTGGAGCTGTGCGGGATGCCGACGGCGGGCGCGGGCCGGTTCCGCTTCGCCCCGGAGGCGCCGCTGGTGGCGGGCGGTCTGCTGGAGGTGCAGGAGCCGGAGCGACCGCTGCTGACCAGGACGCTGCGGGTGCCGGACCGGGTGGTGGCGCACCTGCTCGGCGGGGACGAGCCGGACCCGGCGGTGCGCGGCCTGGCGCGGGTGGTGGACGAGCCGGTCGCGGAACCGGCGGAACTGGTGAAGCGCCTGGCCACCGGCCTGGACGCGGGAATCGGCGCGGTCCACCTGCGCGGTGCGGCGGGCGCCGAGCAGCAGGCGGTGGACGCGTTGGCGGTGAGCGGGCGCGCGGCGCTGGTGCTGGACGCGGCGGCGCTGGACGCCGAAGCGGAACCCCCGGTGGCGGAGCTGGTGCGGGAGGCGCGGCTGCGGCGAGCGGGCCTGGTGTTCGGGCCGCTGGAGTCGTCGTCGCGCCCCGAATCCGCGCGCCTCCTGCGGCGGCTGCTGGACGAGTCGGCGCGGATTCCGCTGCTGCTGCACGGTTCCGGCGGCTGGGACCCGGCCTGGGCGCGGCAGGCACCGCTGTCGCTGACCTCGCCCGAACCGGACCGCGCCGCGCTGTGGCACCGCGCGCTCGCCGAGGCCGGCGCCGGGGACGTCGACGTCGAGCCGTTGAGCGCGTACCGGCTCGGCGCCGACCAGGTGCGCCGGGCCGCCTCGGTGGCGACCCGCCTGGCCCGCTTCGAAGGGCGGCCGCTCGACGCGGACCACCTGCGCGCCGGGGTGCGCGCGCAGAACGGCGCCGGGCTGGAACGCCTGGCCCGCCGCATCACACCCGGTGTCAGCTGGGAGGACCTGGTGCTGCCCGAGCGGACGACGCGGGCGCTGGCGGAGCTGTCGGTGCGCGCCCGGCACCGGGACCGGGTGCTCGGCGACTGGCGGATGCGCCCCGGCGGCGGTCGCGGGCGCGGTGTGGTCGCGCTGTTCGCCGGTGAATCCGGCACCGGCAAGACGATGTCCGCGGAAGTGGTCGCCGCCGACCTCGGCATGGAGCTCTACGTGGTCGATCTGTCCACGGTGGTCGACAAGTACGTGGGCGAGACGGAGAAGAACCTGGAGCGCATCTTCACCGAAGCGGCCGGGGTGAACGGGGTGCTGCTGTTCGACGAAGCGGACGCGATCTTCGGCAAGCGCTCCCAGGTGAAGGACGCGCACGACCGCTACGCCAACGTCGAATCGGCGTACCTGCTGCAGCGGATGGAGTCCTTCGACGGCATCGCGGTGCTCACCACGAACCTCCGCGCCAACCTCGACGAGGCCTTCACCCGCCGGCTGGACGTCATCGCCGACTTCCCCGTGCCCGAAGCGGAGCAGCGCCGCGCCCTCTGGGACCGCACCCTCGGCGCCGAACTCCCCCGCGCCGACGACCTCGACCTGGACCGCTGCGCCGAGCGCTTCGAACTCGCCGGAGGCTCCATCCGGGCCTGCGCCGTCACCGCCGCCTACCTCGCCGCCGAAGCCGGCCGCCCGGTCACGACGGCCGATCTGCTCACCGCCATCCGCCAGGAGTACGCCAAGCTCGGGAGGCTGGCCCTCGACGCCGAGTTCGAGTAGGGGCTCCTACGGGTGCGGGCCGACCGTGATGATCGTCAGCTCGTCCACTCCTGGACCGTGCACCCACCAGATCCGCCACGCGCCCGGGGTGCGGTTCTCGACGTAGGACTCCCACACGTCCTCACCGTCCGGGCCGGTGATCGAGTGGTACTTGTGCGACTGGAGGCCCGGATGCGACGGACCGATGTCGCGCAACAACCGCAGGGTTTTGCGGACCTTCTTCCACTTGTCCCTGTTCCGCGGTCGTTGCAGGTCTTCGATGACCTTCTGGGCCTGAGCGGTGTAGGCCAGGAGGAACGGAGGCGCGCTCACTCGTCGTCGTCTTCCAAGTAGTCGTCCCGGTAGGAGATCCGTCCGGCCGAGCTGTCCGCGAGCCCTCGCAGCAAGGAGTCGCGGAGCTCGTCGTTCTCCCAAATGATCATTTCGCGCGCGGGGACGCTGGCCATCGGAATCATGCGGATCTCGCCGGTGCCCTCGTTCTTGAACACCAGGTAACGATCTTTCCGGCGCACTCCCGCACGCCCGAGCGCGATGCGGGAACGCTCATCGGCTTCGACCTCGGCGATGCGCTCGAAGTCGGCGTCGGTTTCAGCCATCGCACCCATGCCGCTCTCCCCTGCTCGTAGCCTCCACCCAGTATGCCACGAGTGGGCAAGTGGGCAATGCCCACATGTATCGAACCAAGGAGTGGCGCGCTGTCATGACCTGGCCCGTGCGGCTCAGCCACCAAGCCGTGAGCACCGTTTGGTAGACATCCGGCATGGCGTTGTGGGAGGGCGGAACGGAGCCCTGGACGGTGTTCGTGTCGGACGCGTTGCAGTCCCGGCTGGACGCGTGCTGCGCGGACGGGCGCACGGCCACCACGGTGGCGTTCGAGGCGATCGAGGCGGTGCACGACCGGTTGCCGGACGTGGTGCGCGGCGCGCGGGCGCGGCTCCGGTCGCCGCACGCCAGGGACGAGGTGCACTACCTCGGCTCCGGGCCGGTGCAGGTCCGCATCCGGCCGGACTCCGAGCAGGCCGCGCTGCTGGCGCGGTGGTCCGAGGAGCTCGGCGCACCGATCACGACCTGGCTGCCCCCGGTGCTCAACGCCCACCTGCCCGGCCGGGTGGAACCGGAGAACATGCCCTGGATCGTCCAGGACGAGCAGCGGTAGCCGTGCTCAGCCGGCCCGGTCGAGCTACTCGGTGGTAGCACCGCCGGACCGCCCGTCACCGCCGGACCGCCCGTCACCGCCGGACCGCCCGTCGCCGCCGATGGCCCAGGCGACGTGGCCGTCGGGTCGGACGAGCACCGCATCGGCGCTCGCCCAGGGTTCCGCGGCACCGCTCAGCTCGGCCCGGTGCCGCCGCGTGCCGGGCGGAAGCGCGGTGTCGGCTCCGCCCGCGGTGAGGTCGAGCAGCACGTGGTTTCCACCGCGCAGCAAGGGGAACAGCTCGCCGCCGTCCGCGAACGCCAGGTTCGGCGCGCGCCGCCCGGCCAGCGGGTGCGCGGGTTCGGCGGGTGCGTAGCGGACGTCCAGCGCGCCGAGGCGTTCGGCGAGCGCGCGGGAGAACTCGGGGACCTCGCGGATCATGCCGGACAGGAATCCGCGCAGTGCCAGCCCTTCGACGGACCCGGTGGTCATGAGCGCGGTCTGCGCCCGGGTCGATTCGAGCAGGTCCGCACCGACCGGGTGCCGTTCGGCGTGGTAGCTGTCGAGCAGCCCGGGTTCGGCGGTGCCGCGCAGGGTGGCGGCGAGCTTCCAGCCGAGGTTGGTCGCGTCCTGGAAGCCGACGTTGAGCCCGACGCCGCCGGTCGGGAAGTGCATGTGCGCGGCGTCCCCGGCGAGCAGCACGCGCCCCCGCCGGTAGGCGTCGGCCTGCCGGGTGGCGTTGCCGAACCGGGAGGTCCAGCTCGGCGAGTGCAGCCCGAAGTCCGTGCCCAGCGCGCGCCGCAGCTTGTCCCGCACTTCCGCGGTGGTCAGCTCGCCGGGGTGCTCGGTCCGGTGGTCCTCCGGTGCGATGCCGACGAACCGGGTGCGGCCGCCGGGCATCGGGACGGCCATGACGCCGCCGTCGGGTCCGAACGCGCTGACCGCTCCGGCGGGCGGGTCGGCGAGGACGACGTCGGCGAGCCAGCCCCAGATCGTGCTGCCGGTGCCGGGGAATCCGATGCCGGCCGAGGTCCGCACGGTGCTGCGGGTTCCGTCGCAGCCGACGACGTAGCGGGCCGCCAGCTCGTACGTCCCGGCGGGCCCCTCGACCGCGATGCGGACCGAATCCGGGCCCTGGTCGAGGCCGGTGACCTGGTGCCCGCGGTGGATCGGCACGCCCCGGTCGCTCGCGTGCGCCGCCAGGAGTTCCTCGGTGCGGACCTGCGGCAGGAACAGGGTGAACGGGTAGGGCGTGTCGAGCTCGCGGAAGTCGAGCCGCGCGTCCAGTGCGCCGAAGTGGCCGGTGGGCAGCGGGATCCCCGCGTCGACGAACTCGTCGGCGATGCCGCGCATCCCCAAGATCTCGATGGTCCGCGGGTGGAGGGTGAGCGCCTTGGAGTGCGGTTCGGGTTCGCGCTTCGCCTCCAGCACGGTCGCGGACACCCCTTGCAGCCGCAGCTCCGCGGCGAGCCAGAGCCCGGTGGGTCCGGCTCCGACGATCACGATGTCTTCCACGCGCGCTCCTTAGTCAGTGACCAATGGACTCCTCCAGTAAACTAGGTCAATGACCAAGGCGCAACGAGCGGCGCTCACCCCGGCCGACGTCGTCGACGCGGCCATGCGGCTGCTGGCCGAGGAAGGCCTCGACGCCGTGACGGTGCGCGCGGTCGCCGACCGGCTCGGCGTGCAGATGAACACCGTCCTGTGGCACGTCAAGACCAAGAAGCGGCTGCTGGAGCTGATGGCGGACGCGGTCGTCGGCACCGTCGACCACACCGGCCTGCCGGAGGCGGCCGACGAGCGGGCGGGCGAACTGATCCGCCGTTACCGGGCCGCACTGCTGGCCCACCGGGACGGCGCCGCCCTCGTGACCGGGACCCACGTCCCCGAACCGCACACCCTGCGCTTCGGCGAAGCGCTGCTCGCCGCCCTCCGCGCATCGCACGATGACCCCCTGGCGGCCACCCGGATCTTCTACGCGCTCGTCTACTTCACCCTCGGCCTCTCCCAGGAGCAGCAGACCACCGGCGACGCCGACCAGGACCGGCTCGCCCGGGCCGCGGACCCCGAAACCCACCCGGCGCTGATCGCCTCGCTCGAGGCCCTCGCCGCCGACACCTTCGACGACCGCTTCGAAGACGGCATCCGGCGACTGCTGGCCACGGAACAGAACTGACGCACCGCCCACGCACCACCACGATCACGTCCGGCGACACCGGGACCACCGGGGACCACCGGGGACCACCGCAAAGCCGCACTCAGAACCGACGGAGCGAAAAACGAGTACCCGCTTATCCCCGCGTGCGCGGGCCGACACTTCTTGAGCTGGGGGTTCGTTCGGCTGAAGGGGCGTTTTCATTCAGCGCCGTAAGCTTACTCGTGCGGCGGCGACGGTCGGATTCGATGTGATCGCGCTTCACGGCGCTGCGGGGCCGACACGTGCCGGTCCTCCGGGTGCGCAGGTGGGCGACGCCGTCGCGGAGGACGCGCTGGCGGTCGACGTAGTACTCCACGCCGACGAGCGTCGAGGGCTCCTCGATGAGGCCGACGATGAACTTGCTCGACTCTGCCGGACTCATCGCCACTTCGTCCATCCTGCCAAGTGCTTCTTCATAGGCCGAGACTTCAGCAGTCTCGTGCAGGAACAATCCCGAGATTCGATTCTCCAGATGCACCACCGGATCTCGACCGTCGCTGAACGAGGCGATCGAGAAGAGCCCTTCCAGCCCCGGATGCCAATCAGCGCGAAGCGGCACCACCTGGATCTCGACGTTGTCCGGCGACCGGCGCGGAGATCGCGGCGACCACGCCCTCATCGACACCGTTCCCGTCGCGCAACCCTGGGTGAACGACCACGACGTCGCCCGAAAAGCCCACACCTGGGCCAAGAACAACCCCCGCGGCTGAGCCCCGCGATGCCCGATCAGCTCCCGACCGGCCCGAACTCGGCGATCCCGCCCAGCCGACGCCCCGGCCTCCTCTTCCGACCCGGGCCAACCGGGTACGTCCTCCACCTGACCGGTCACATTCAGGCCGACACCACCCCGGACCGCACCATCACGCTCTACGAACGCGTGCTGCACGGCCTCAGAAAGCTCTGACCGAGCGGACGACGAAGCGCCATCTCGCACTACGCGGAGACGCGGTCGTCACCTCGGCCGACCTCGACGGTGGAGACTGTCACGTCGTGATCGTCGAACCTTGATGTCTTTCCACGAGCGGTTCATCGATCGAGTCCTTTCTTCGTATCGGCGACGTGCTGGGCATAGCGCTTCTCCGCGAGCGGGACGGCTTCGGGCGCAGGGCCTGAGCTCCTCGTCCGCCGACTTCGCCGCTCACGCACCACCTTGTTCCCGCTGCCTGCGAGCGATGTAGGTCTTGCGCCCATTCGAGATCGCGGTCTCACTGACGTCGAAGTAGTCGGCGAACGCCGCCGCCGCTCCGCTTCCGCGCCCCTCCCTCGTGATGACCTGATCGATGATGGGCCACTGGTCCGCGCGAATCTTCGGCTTGTTGCCTCCCCTGGACCGCGGGTCCCTGCCATCGCCGACGCCCTCGTTCTTGGCCAGTTCCAGGTCCTCGCGCACCTTTTTGCTCAGCGTGAACTTGGTGGTTCCCTTGGCCGCCGATTCGCGGGTCGCCTCGCCGGCGGGCCGTCCCTGACTCTTCGCCTTGTTCTTGGAGATGTTCTCCGTGATGGCGGGCAGCGGTTTCACCCGTGGTTCGTAGACGAAATCGACGTCGTCGGCCTCGCTGTCGGAGCCGGTGTCGTAGCCGATCTCGATTCGCTGGTCGTGCAACGCGTACCTTGCTTCACCGGTCTCCTCATCCTCATCGACCCGAACCGGGTGCAGCGGAGATTCCCCGCCGCTCGGTCCGGCCTGCGAGCCCGCGCTGAGACCGCCCTTCGCCGAAACGTTCATCCGGACCTGCTCGGTCAGCTTGGTGGCCAGCGGAGACCGGCCTTCCTCGTCGACATCGGTGATCCAGCTGGGAAAGTGCTCGACGGCGGCCTGCGCGGACTCCTTGTAGTACGCACCCGGCCTTTCGTGGACGTCGAGGTCGAAGTCCCGCTTCAACAGGTCCAGCAGCGCCCAGCAGCTCCGGCAAGGACGACGCTGGCCGCGGATGACCACCCGTCCGGCCTGTTCCCGGTCCGCTCCTGAATTGTTCAGCGCCAGCAGATGCTTCTGCTCAGCGTGCATGGTCTTCATCGACGCATTGGTCCCCGGGCCGCGCAGCAGGATGACCGAGCTCCGATGGTCGTCAGAGGTCAACAGGGTGAGCAGGCGCTTCCGCCCCGCCGCGTCGGCGGGGGCGCCGTCCAGCTCCTCCACGCGGGTGGCCGTGCGCAGCGCATCGGCCGCCGGGTTCTTCCGGCCGCCTCGGTAAACCTCGTTCAGCTTCCCCCGGGCCTCCTTGCGGCGTTCGTCGTCGAACCCGGGCACCGGCGGGCGCCGTCCTTCGTCGAGCAGCAGATCCCGCACCCAGTCGCCCGCGTGCGGCGATGGACTGCCTTCGTCGATCTCCATCGCCTCGGACTCCGCCTCGAGCTCCTCCGGGAAGTGCCGCTTCAGCAAGGTGATCGACGAGTTGTAGTTGGTAGCGATCACGACCCGGCCATTGATCAACATCGTCTGGACTTCGGATTCGGTTCGAGCGTGCCTGTTCCCCTGGGATGCCTCGTCTCCGCCGGCGAAGCTCTGCTCGCGCTCCGCGTCCTCCAGGTAATTGATCACTCGGAGCATCCGGATGGAGATGTGGCGGAGCGTCTGCGCTGCCCTTTCGTCCTCACCGAACGAGCGTTCGTGGCGCAGCGACACGTCCGCGGTCATCCGGCCGGCCTGCTTCGTTTGCGGCTTGCACGTGCACCCTTCGATCAGCTCGGTGATCCGGGCCAACCGCGGGTCGGTCACCTGAGTGCGCTTGCCGGGACCGGCTCCGGCCTCAGGACCGGTGCGCCTGCGCTTACCACGAGACTCGACCTGGCCACTCTCGTCGTCGCCGGCTCGCTGCACCGCGACGGGACGCGAACGGGGCGTGGTACCGGCCCCCTTCGTGATCATGTCCGCGACCGCGGCGTTCCCGATCGTGCGTTGCAGAGCGGGCAGCGCGGCCACCCGCGACGGCAGCACCGCCTCGGGGTCGCGCGAGAGAGGCGGACGCGGCGCGACGCGGCGCGAACGGGGCTCCTCCTGGTTCTCGTGCGAGTGCATGAACCGAAGTCCTCTCGCTCTGGGGAACTGCGGGAAACCGGTCCATGTCCGACCGAGCACCCGACTGCGGCGTCCGAGAGGACGGAGCTGGTGCCTCAGTCCGCCGAACCCTCCAGCGGGGCGCGCATCGCTCGGTGGGCGTTCTCCTCCGCCGCCCGCTCGAAGTGGTCGGAGGGGTCGGAGATCTTGAGACCGTTGCCGTTGTCGGTGCCCGCGACCGGGCCGGAGCGCTGCTGGATGACGTGGGTGAGCTCGTGGGCGAGGGTGTGCTTGTCGGAGGCGCCCGAGCCGAGCACCACGTCGCTGCCGGAGGTGTAGGCCCGCGCGCCGATCTCGGACGCCGAGCGCTGCGCGGTGGCGCCGGTGTGCAGCCGCACGTCGGAGAAGTCGGCGCCCAGCCGGGTCTCCATCTCCTGGCGCACCGGCGCGTCCATCGGCTTCCCGGCCGACTTCAGCACGTCCTCCCCGGACCAGATCGGCTCCGGTGCCGGCTCCGGGGGCGCCATCCGCCGCTGGACCATCCGGCTGACGGCGGCGTTGCCGAGGGTCCGCTGCAGGTGCAGCAGCTCTTCGACCGGCCCGGAGTGGTCGGGGGTGCGCGCCGCTTGCTGGGGCCTCGCCTCGGACTTCGCCGCGTCGTGCTGCTCGCGGTCCCGCATGGTCCCTCCTCGGACACGGCAACGGCTCCAGACCTACCGGGAGCGCGGTCCGGCGGGGAATGCACGAAGGGGCAGAGCTCCGGGCAACGCCCACTTCCTGCCTGCGCAGGCAGTGCGGGATTGCCCCGGAAGGCAGCGGTGCTGCCCTCGGCGCAGGTCGGGCGGACATGGTGGCGCGGGCGGGCGGTGGCGAAAGCTCTGGGTGCACGAACGCCGCAGACGAAGGAGCGAGCATGCCGTCGTACCTGTCCCCTGGCGTGTACGTGGAGGAAGTCCAGAGCGGGGCCAGGCCGATCGAAGGGGCCGGGACCGCGGTGGCCGCCTTCGTCGGTTTCGCGCCGCAGGGGCCCTTCCACCAGCCGACGCTGGTCACGAACTGGAACCAGTACGTGCAGAACTTCGGCGGGTTCGACGACGGCTACCTCGCGCACGCCGTCTACGGCTACTTCGCCAACGGCGGCGGCTCCGCCTACGTGGTGCGCATCGGCGGCCCGTCCGAGGCCGCGGCTCCCGCCGCTCCCGCGCCGAAGCCGGTGGAGCTGGGCGGGTTGCGGGTCTCCGCGCTGTCCGCGACCACCTCCGACGTGACCGTGGAGATCGTCGACGCCGACGGCGAGAACCCGCCGGACGACCGGTTCAAGCTGGTGGTGCGCCAAGGCGGCAAGGTCGCCGAGACCCACGACGTCTCCACCCGCAAGAACGTCAAGAGCTACGTGGTGAACCAGGTCAAGGAGCACTCGAAGCTCATCGAGGTCACCGAGCAGTCCGGCGGTGCCCTCGCTCGCCCCGACAACCAGAGCGTCACCGTCCCCGGCACGCCGCCCAGCGCCACCACCCCGGCGAAGGTCGACGCGCAGGAGTACGTGGGCGATCTGGCCGCCCGCACCGGTTTCGGCGGCCTGGAGACCATCGACGAGATCACCATCGTCGCCGTCCCCGACCTGATGAGCGCCCACCAGCGCGGCCTCATCGACGCCGAAGGCGTGAAGACCGTGCAGCTGGCGGCGATCTCGCACTGCGAGCAGCTCGGTGACCGCGTCGCCCTGCTCGACGCCCCGCCCGGGCTGAACGCGCAGCAGGTGCGGACCTGGCGGATGGACGAAACCGGCTACGACTCGAACTACGCGGCGCTGTACTACCCGTGGATCAAGGTGTTCGACCCGTCCTCCGGCCGGAACAAGATGGTGCCGCCGAGCGGGCACATCGCCGGGGTGTGGGCGCGCAACGACACCGAGCGCGGGGTGCACAAGGCGCCCGCGAACGAGGTGATCCGCGGTGCCGTCGACCTGGAGACCACGCTCAGCAAGGGCGAGCAGGACCTGCTCAACCCGGTCGGGGTGAACTGCGTGCGCGCGTTCGCCGGCCGCGGCATCCGCATCTGGGGCGCCCGCACCCTGTCCTCCGACCCGGCATGGCGCTACCTGAACGTGCGGCGGCTGTTCAACTACCTGGAGGAGTCGATCCTGCTCGGCACCCAGTGGGTGGTGTTCGAGCCGAACGACGACCGGCTGTGGTCCAGCATCCGGCGCAACATCGGCGCGTTCCTCACCCAGACCTGGCGGGACGGCGCCCTGTTCGGCCGCACCCCCGCCGAGGCCTTCTACGTGAAGTGCGACCGGGAGAACAACCCGCAGGAATCCATCGACCTCGGCCAGGTCGTCTGCGAGATCGGCGTGGCCCCGGTGAAGCCCGCCGAGTTCGTCATCTTCCGCCTCTCCCAGTTCTCCGACAGCTCCAGCCTCCTGAGCGAATGACTCCGCTCGCCCGTCCGGGTGGCGGAACCGCGGCGGTGCCGGTGGCTCGGGTGGTCGCCGCTGAGCGGCTTCGCCGTCGGCAAGACGAAGGCACGACACACTTCACCTCGAAGGGGTAGTCATGGCAGAAGGCGACAGCCTTTCCGTCCACCGGTTCGGTGTGCAGCTCGGCGGGGTCACCGTCGAGTCGATCAAAGAGGTCAGCGGCCTGACCGTCGAGCAGGACGTGGTCGAGACCCAGCAGGTCACCGACACCGGCAAGATGATGAACAAGAAGCAGCCCGGTGGGCACAAGGGCGGCGAGGTGACGATCACCCGCGGCATGACCGAGAGCCCCGAGTTCACCAAGTGGCTCAAGAAGACGGTGTCCGACGGCGAGGTCGAGGACGCGCGGGAGAACCTGACCATCGAGGTGATGGAACCGAACGGGACCGTCGTGCGGCGGATCCAGCTCTACGACGCGTGGGTGAGCAAGTGGGAAGGCCCCGGCCTCAACGCGGGCGAGTCCAACGCGGCGACCGAGAAGGCCACCATCACCTTCGAGCGGATCGAGGTCGAATGAGGCGGCGGGTCAACTCGCTCGACGACCTGGACCAGTTCAGAGCCCGCAAGCCCGACACCGCCACGGCCACCGCGGAACGCCCCGCGCCGCAGGCAGCGCACGACGAGTTCGAGTTCGAGCTGCCGCGCGGCTACCGGCACACCGACGGCACGCTGCACCGGCACGGGCGGATGCGGCTGGCGACGGCGCGCGACGAGCTGCGCCCGCAGATCGACCTGCGGGTCAAGGAGAACCCGGCGTACCTGAGCGTGGTGCTGCTGAGCCAGGTGATCACGCGGCTCGGCGACATCACCGACGTGCACTCGGGCCTGGTGGAGAACATGTACGCCACCGACATCGCGTTCCTGCAGGACTTCTACCGCCGCATCAACAGCGAGGGGCACACCCGCGCCGGGGTCACCTGCCCGTCCTGCGGTTCGGGGTTCGAGATCGACCTGGCCGGTGACGGCCTGGGGGAATCGTGACGTACGCGGCCGACCGGCTGCACGAGGAGGTCGCGTACATCGCCTACCACTTCCACTGGACCCGCGAGGAGATCTTGGACCTGGACCACCTGGAGCGCAGGCGCTGGGTGCGGGAGATCGCCCGCATCAACACGCGGGTGAACGAGAGCAGGTGAGCCGGATGAGCCGCTGGAACCCGCTGCGCCGCTTCTTCGACCGGGACGCCCCGGAGCCGGAGACCGCGCCCGCACCGGCCGCCCCCGCCTCGGAACCGGACGGTGGCTGGCGGCGCACGGCGCCGATGCGCGGCGTGCTGCAGCGCGACTCGGGCGAGGTGATCCGGCCCGAGCGCTTCCGCGCGTCCGTCGCGTCGTTCCGGGACCACGGGGTCACCAGCGGCGGGCTCGGGCACCGGCTCTCCGGTGCAGCGCCGAGCGGCGTGATGCGCGGGCTGGCGCGCGCGGGCGGGCGACCGGTGCAGCGGTCGGACGGCGAGGAGTTCACCTGGGTGCGACCGGAAGCGGAGTCCACTTCGGACTCGGACGCGCCGGTTCCGCGTTCGGGGCGGCGGGCCGTGCAGCGGTCGGCGGGCCGGTTCCTCGGGCGTGGCCGGGGTGCTGCGCGCGGAGCGGTATCCGGGGGCGGGTCGGCGGGAGCGGACAGCCACTCGGGTGGTTCGGCGCATCCGTCCGGTTTGTCGTCCCGCGTGGGCGGGGTGTCCGGTGCGTCGGGCGCAACGGGTTCTTCTGGCACGGCGGGTTCTTCGGGCACGTCGAGTTCTTCGGGATCGTCGAGGGCTGCGGGCGCGGCCGGTTCGTCCGGGAGCGGGCCGTCCGGACGCGCCGGTTCGCAGCGCACGGCAGCCACGTCGAGCACGCCGAACTCGTCCGGCACGGCATCCTCCAGCGCGGCCTCGCCCGGCACGAGCTCGGGCGGCACGAGCTCAGCCGCCGAGCGGTCGTCCGGCGCGGGTTCGACCGCTTCGAGCGGAGACACCGACAGCGGTTCCCCCGGCTCGGCCGCGGTGCAGCGGGTCGCCCTGCGCAGGCTCGCCCCGCCGCTGACCAGGGCACGACCGATCACCCGGGCCACCCCGCGCCGGCTGCCCGCGATCACCGCGCCGGGCACGGATGCGGTGCAGACGGACGCCGCACCGCCGGGCCCGGACGTGGATCTCGTGCTGCAGCGCCGCGCGGACGCCGACGCGCCACCGGAGCGGTCCGACGCGCCTCGACCGACCGCCCCGAGCAGCCCTGGTACACCGGCGGACTCCGGCACCGCGCCCAGCACGGCCGGGACCGGATCGACCGCACCGGGCGGACCGCCGGGCACCCGCCCCACGTTGGGCGCGGACCGATCTCCCGAGCAGTCCGGTCTGGGCGGCCCGGTGCAGCGGATGCCCTCCGGAACGGTGCCGCTGCACCACGAGTCGATGGGCTCCCCCGAACCACCGCCACCGGTGCAGCGCGCCGCGGAACCGGCTCCGGAGCAGCAGCCCGACCGCCCTTCCCGGCCCGGGCGCGGCCGGAAGCGCCCGACCACCTCGAAACCCGAAGTGCGGCGCAGCACGCCGAACTCCCGCGGCGGCCTCGGCGAACCGCTCGGTCGGCTGCCGGAGTCGGCGACCCCGCTGCGTCCCGGCGGCACCCCACCCACATCCGGGCCGGTCGTCCCCGGCGGTGCGGCGGAGGCCGCGCCGCTGCTCGGCGACGCCGCCCCGCAGGTCCAGCGCACCCCGAGCACGCGGACCGAACCGCGGGCGACGACGCCGGACGACCCCGCACCGGCGGATCCGGTCGCCACGCCGCTCGCCGGTTCGAGCGCCGAGCCCGCAGGCACCGGCCCGGCGACTCCGGTCCAGCGCAGCCGGATCCAGGACGCCGCCGGAGCACCGCCGCACGGCGGCGCGGACCACGGCACCGCACCCCTGCTCGGCGACACGACGATCCAGCGCTCGGCGAGCGGCACCCCCGCGCATCCCGCCGGGGCGCCGGGGCACTCGCCCAGCGCCGAGCTGCCCACCGCACAGCGGAATCCGGCCACGCCGAGCAGCTCCCGCGCACGGCAACCGCCGGTCTCCGCCACGCGGCACTCGCCCGGTCCTGCCTCGCAGCAGTCGTCCGGCCCCGCCACCGCACCGCACCGAGCGGCCATCCCGGTGCGGCGTTCGTCAAGCGCCACCGCCCCGGAAGCGGCGGCACCGCACGGCACCCCGGTGCAACGGCTCACCGCACCGAGCGGCGCGGACGCACCGGAGACGCCGCTCGCCGGGAACGCGCCCACCGGCCCGCACGAGGTCTCCACCGGTACGCACTCCGTCCAGCGCGCGCGGCCGGACTCGCCGGACGAACCCGCCCCGGCCCTCCGGCCGCACCACGACCCGACGCACCTCTCCGCCCCGGTGCAGCGCGCCCGCCCGCTGCTCACCACGCGGCCGCTGACCACGCGAACCCGGCTGGACCAGCCGCGGCCGAACGCGACGGCGCCACCGACCGAGCACCGGGCCGGGGCGCCGCTGCGCTGGACGCGCCGCGAGCCCGGGGACCGACCGGCCGACCCGGCACCGGTGCAGCGTTCGGCCACCCCGGCGGCACTCCCCGCGGTGGCGGCCGAACCGCCCCCGCCGGACTCCGCTGCGGCCGAACCGGCGCCCGC
>NZ_JAIUJZ010000136.1:27387-32501 GCF_020176775.1 Saccharopolyspora sp. 6M | reverse complement strand
GGGTGCGCGCGGACTACGAGCGGGTGCTGCGCCAGCGCAGCGCGCTGCTGAAGTCGGCGGGCGCGGCGCGCCGGGGCGGGGGGGGGGGGGGGGGGGGGGGGGGGGGGGGGGGGGGGGGGGCCCCCCCGGGGCCCCCCCCGGCGCGCTGTCGGTCAGCAGTTCGTCGGAGATCGTGTACCAGACGGCGCGGGTGACCAGCTTGTGCGCGGGCAGGTCCAGCGGCACCTGGTCGAGCACCTCGCCGGAGGGCAGGGTTCGCAGGTAGCCGACGACCTGCGAGGTGACCTCCACGTCCCCGAGGCACACCGTGATCCCCGGCGCCGGACTCCGCTCCTGCACCGTGGCGAGCACCGAGATGTCCACGACGTCGCGCGGCGAGGTGTGCCACTCCGGGTTCTCCAGGTGTACCAGCGCGAGGCCGCCGTCCAGGTCCAGCTCGTCCACCACGAACGACTGCCCCTGGTGCAGGTAGACCGCGCCGGGATGCACCGTGGCGCACGCCGAATCCGGGTCGACGGTGCCGAGCATCCGCCCGGAGTCGCCCTCGACGACGGCGATCTGCTGCCCACCGGACCCGCGCAGTTCCACCTCCCGGTGCGGGCGTTCCCGCTCGGTCCAGTACCAGCCGCGCGGCCGCTTGCGCAGTACTCCGGCCTCGGTGAGCGCGTCGGTCGCGGTGCGGGCGGGCTCGCCGCCGAAGACCTCGAACGCCGCTTCGTCCAGCGGCAGCTCGGCCGCGGCGCAGGCCAGGTGCGGTTCGAGCACGTAGGGGTTCGCCGGGTCCAGCACCGTCGACTCGACCGGCCGGTCCAGCACGGCGGGCGGGTGGTTCACCAGGTAGGTGTCCAGCGGGTCGTCCCGGGCGACGAAGACGACCAGCGCGTCGTCCCCGTCGCGCCCGGCGCGCCCGGCCTGCTGCCAGAACGAGGCGAGCGTGCCCGGGAACCCGGCGACGACGACCGCGTCCAGGCCCGCGATGTCGACGCCGAGCTCCAGCGCGTTGGTGGCCGCGACGGCGAGCAGTTCCCCGCTCAGCAGCGCCCGTTCGAGCTTCCGCCGGTCCTCCGGCAGGTAGCCGCCCCGGTAGGCGGCGACCTTGTCCACCAGCGAATCGTCCACTTCGGACAGGGCGCGGCGGGCGGCCAGCGCGGCGAGCTCGGTGCCGCGCCGGGATCGGATGAACGCGAGCGTGCGGGCGCCTTCCACGACGAGTTCGGTGAGGATCCGTGCGGCCTCGCTCCCGGCGGAACGCCGGACCGGCGCCTCGTTCTCGCCGGACACGTCGTCCAGCAGCGGTGGTTCCCACAATGCGACGGTGCGGGCGCCGCGCGGCGAGCCGTCCGCGGTGACGGCCCGGCACTCGGCGCCGATCAGCCGTTCGCCCAGGGAGGCCGGGTCGGCCACCGTCGCGGAGGCGAGCACGAACACCGGTTCCGCGCCGTAGTACCGCGCGATCCGCCGCAGCCGCCGCAGCAGCAGCGCCACGTGCGAGCCGAAGACGCCCCGGTAGGTGTGGCACTCGTCGACGACCACGTAGGAGAGGTTGCGGAAGAACCGCGCCCAGCGGGAGTGCTGGGCGAGCACGCCGTGGTGCAGCATGTCCGGGTTGGTGAACACCCACCGGCCGTGCGCCCGCACCCAGTCCCGCTCGACGAACGGGGTGTCCCCGTCGTAGGCGGCGGCGCGGATCCCGTCCAGGCCCAGCTCGGTGGTGGACCGGAGCTGATCGGCGCCCAGCGCCTTGGTCGGCGACAGGTACAGCGCGGTGGCCCGGGCGTCGGTGAGCAACCGGGTGAGCACCGGCAGCTGGTAGGTCATCGACTTGCCGGACGCGGTGCCGGTCGCCACCACGACGTGCTCACCGGCCCACGCGGCTTCGGCGCCTTCGGCCTGGTGGCTCCAGGGGCGTTCGGCGCCGCGGGCGCGCAGCGCCTCGACCAGCGGTTCGGGCGCCCAGCCCGGCCAGTCCGCGTGCTGCGCGGGCCGTTCGGCGAGCTGCTCGACGTGCCGCAGCGGTGATTCGTCCGCGGGCGTGCCGGCCAGCACCCGGTCCAGCAGCCGCTTGCCGCTGCCGGTCCTGCCCGCTCTCCGGTGTGCCGAGTTCACGTGGTCGAGCGTCGCACAGCGCTGTTCCCGCACCGCACGCACGCGGAACCTGCGGCCCGGTGATCTCGTTCGGGTGGACTCGCCCGCCACCGCGCCGTCGTGGCCCGGGGCGCGGGCCGCGGGGGTGTGAGGTGGCCTGCGGGCGCGGCCGAGGCGTCCGCGCGGTGGTGTCCGCGCGGGTCTCCGGGGCCGCGACACGCCGGTTCGATCCGGCTGCGACACGCGATACACGAAGTCACCCGTTCGGTCCATGTAGAAGTGTGTCCGATCGGGTGATCAAGTCCTAACTGGATCGATCACTCGATAACGAAGCAGCACGTCGTTGCGAGGCGCACATCACACCGTGAAGTAAGACACGTCAGGCCTGAATAGACTTCGCGGCCACGACATCGATCGCGGACGGGCCCCGGCGGGCCGCTCGCGGCCGAGGCCGTACCGAGCGTCGGAGTGGACGCACCACCGCCTCTCCGGCGTGCCACCGAGCCACACCCGAGGAGGACGGATGTCCCTGCTGTCCCCGGTCCAGCCCGGCTGGGTCGCCCAGGGCACTGCACCACCGAGCTCGACGCACCGGATGGACCTCGCGCAGAACGCCCCCGGTGCGTTCGAACTCAGCGGCTCCGACTACGCCGTCGTCGGCGTGGTCCTGATCATCGCCTTGGCGGCGCTGGCCTTCGGCTACGTGCTGATCAAGGAGGTGCTGGCGGCCGGCCAGGGTTCGGCCAAGATGCAGCAGATCTCGCAGGCGGTGCAGGAAGGCGCCTCCGCGTACCTCAACCGGCAGTTCCGGACATTGGCCGGGTTCGCCGTCGTGGTCTTCGTCGTGCTGTTCGTGCTCCCCGCGAACAGCACCGGCGAACGCATCGGCCGGTCGATCTTCTTCCTGTTCGGCGCGGCGTTCTCCGCCGCCATCGGCTACCTCGGCATGTGGCTGTCCACCCGCGCGAACGTGCGGGTCGCGGCCGCGTCGAACGATCCCGGCGCGGGCCGGGAGAAGGCGATGCGCGTCGCGTTCCGCACCGGTGGCGTGGTCGGCATGACCACCGTCGGCCTCGGGTTGTTCGGCGCGGCGCTGGTCGTGCTCGTCTACGCGGGCGAGGCGCCGCGGGTGCTGGAGGGCTTCGGCTTCGGCGCCGCGCTGCTGGCGATGTTCATGCGGGTCGGCGGCGGCATCTTCACCAAGGCCGCCGACGTGGGCGCGGACCTGGTCGGCAAGGTCGAGCAGGACATCCCGGAGGACGACCCGCGCAACGCCGCGACGATCGCCGACAACGTCGGGGACAACGTCGGCGACTGCGCGGGCATGGCCGCGGACCTGTTCGAGTCCTACGCGGTGACGCTGGTGGCGTCGCTGATCCTCGGGACCGCCGCGTTCGGCCTCAAGGGGCTGCTGTTCCCGCTGATCGTGCCCGCGATCGGCGTGGTCACCGCGGTGATCGGCGTGTACCTGACGAAGGCCAAGGCGGGGGAGAGCGCGTTGACCGCGATCAACCGCTCCTTCTTCATCTCCGCGGGGATCTCGGCGGTGCTGTGCGCGGTGGCCGCGCTGGTGTACCTGCCGAACTCGTTCGCCGAGCTGGCCGGTGCCTCGCCGGAGGTCGCCGGCGCCAGCGGCAGCCCGGCGCTGATCGCGTTGGCCGCCGTGCTCATCGGCATCCTGCTGGCCGCGGTGATCCTGAAGCTGACCGGCTACTTCACCGCCACCGAGCATCGCCCGGTGCAGGACGTCGGCGAGTCCTCGAAGACCGGTGCCGCCACGGTGATCCTCACCGGCCTGTCGGTCGGCTTCGAGTCGGCCGTGTACACGGCGCTGGTGATCGGCGCGGCGGTGTTCGGCGCCTTCCTGCTGTCCACGACGCTGACGGTGGCGCTGTTCGCGATCGCGCTGGCCGGTTGCGGCCTGCTGACCACGGTCGGCGTGATCGTCGCGATGGACACCTTCGGCCCGGTGGCGGACAACGCGCAGGGCATCGCGGAGATGTCCGGTGAGTTCGAGGGCGACGGGGCGAAGATCTTGACCGAGCTGGACGCGGTCGGCAACACCACGAAGGCGATCACCAAGGGCATCGCCATCGCGACCGCCGTGCTGGCGGCGACCGCGCTGTTCGGCGCCTACCAGGACGCGATCGTGCAGGCCGCGCGCGCGGTCTCCACCACGATCACCGCGGAGGCGTACCAGGTGTTCGCGCCGAACGTGCTGGTCGGCATCGTGATCGGGGCCGCGGTGGTGTTCTTGTTCTCCGGGCTGGCGATCAACGCGGTGTCCCGGGCGGCCGGTGCCGTGGTCTACGAGGTGCGGCGCCAGTTCAAGCAGAACCCGGGGATCATGGACGGCTCCACTCGTCCGGAGTACCACCGGGTGGTCGACATCTGCACCCGCGACTCGCTGCGGGAGCTGGCCACGCCGGGATTGCTGGCGGTGCTGGCGCCGATCGCGGTGGGCTTCGGCCTGGGCGTGGGGCCGCTGGCCGGGTACCTGGCCGGTGCGATCGCCACGGGCACGCTGATGGCGATCTTCCTGGCGAACTCCGGTGGCGCGTGGGACAACTCGAAGAAGCTGGTCGAGGACGGCCACCACGGCGGCAAGGGGTCCGAGGCGCACGCGGCGACGGTCATCGGCGACACGGTCGGCGACCCGTTCAAGGACACCGCGGGCCCGGCGATCAACCCGCTGCTCAAGGTGATGAACCTGGTGTCGGTGCTGATCGCCCCTGCGGTGGTCACGCTGTCGGTGGGTGATTCGGCGTCGCCCGCGGTGCGCATCGCGATCGCGGTGGTGGCGGCGCTGGTCGTGGTGGGCGCCATCGTGGTGTCCAAGCGGCGCAGCACGGCCATCTCGGACGCGCCCGCCGACGACGACAAGATCGTCAACGGCGCGACCTGATCGGTGGCCGCCGCGCGCCCCCCGCGCGGGGGGGGGGGGGGGGGGGGGGGGCCGGGGGGCGCGGGGGGGGCCCCCCCGGGGGGGGGGGGGCGGCCCCCCCCGCGGGGGGGCCCCCGGGGGGGGG
>NZ_JAIUJZ010000136.1:0-27379 GCF_020176775.1 Saccharopolyspora sp. 6M | reverse complement strand
CCCCCCGGGGCCCCCCCCGCCCCCCCCCCCCCCCCCCCCCCCCCCCCCCAACAGCGACACGGCCGCCCCGTTAGGGGGGCCCGCGGCGCGCCCCGCGCGGGGCGGCGGTGCGGTGGAGGGGCGTTCGGCGTGCTCGTCGGGCGCCCCTCCGCTGTGCGCTGGGCGGACTCCGGTCGGCGGGGCCCCGGTTCCGGGGGCGGCCGTGCTGGTGCGGGAGAGTCGGGGAGCACGCCGACCCGACCTGAGGGAATGCGCATGAATATCCGTTCGACCTCCGTCGCGGTGCTCGCCGCCGTCCCGCTGGCGCTGGCCGGCTGCTCCCAGGGCGAACCGCAGCAGCCCGCCCCGCAGCAGCAGGAGCAGCCCCAGCAGCAGGAGCAGGGCAAGCCCGCGCAGGCGAGTTCCGACGGCGTGGCCTGGACCGGCGAGCTGTGCGGTCTCGTCGGCGGTTTCTCCGCTTCGCAGCAGCAGGCCCCGCAGGTGGACAAGACGAACACCGAGACCTTCAAGGCGTCGTCCATCGCGCAGATGACCGCTGCGCACGACGCCGCGGACCAGACGGTCACCGGGCTCCAGCGGATCGGCCCGTCGCCGATCGCGGGCGCCGACCAGGTGGCCACCACGTTCGTGGACGGATTCACCCAGGTCCGCGACATCCTCTCCGCGGCGAAGGGCAAGGCCGAGCAGGTCGACACCTCCAACGAGCAGGCGTTCACCACGGGCATGACCGGGGTGCAGGAGGAGCTGAAGAAGGGCCAGCAGCTCGACTTCAGCGCGCAGTTCGCCGAGTTCTCCAAGAACCAGCAGCTCAACGACGCCGCGATGAAGGCGCCGCAGTGCCAGCAGTTGACGCAGTCGGCCGCTCAGCAGGAGCAGCTCCAGCAACAGCAGCAGCAACAGCAGCCCCAGCAGCAGCCCCCGGGCTGACCCGGCAGGCGACTCCGCCCGAACGAGGTCGATCGATCCCTCGTCCGGGCGGAGGGCCCTGGTCAAGCTCGAACGGACGTTCTACGATCACGCATCGTGGACCAGCTGTCCTTCTTCTCCGCGGAGGCTCGCCACCCCCGGGTGGCCGACCTCGCGGGACTGCTGTGCGGCCCGGGCCAGGCCGTCGGGTTCGGTCGCGGCACCGCGGCCCGGCTGTCCGTGGTCGTCGCCGACGACTGGCGCGCCCGGTCGCTGGCGCGCGCCTGCGCCGACCGCGGGGTGGCCGCCGAGCTCGGTCGCTCCGAAGAGGGACACCCGCTGGTGCGCACCGCGTTCCGCGCCGACCTGACCGGCTTGGCCGGGCAGTGGCTGCGCGGCGCGGTGAAGTCGGTCCCCGCGGACTTCGCCCCCGACGGGGCGGCGCTGCGGCTGTGGGCGCTGACCGCGGGGAGGCCGGTGCCGGGCGGGTACCTGCTGGGCCTGGACCCGCACGCGCCGGAGACCTACGAGCCGTTGGCGGCGGCTCTGGCCAGGGCCGGACTGCCCGCGCGCTGCACGGGTCCGCGAGCGGGCGGACCAGCGCTGCGCGTCACCGGACGGCGCCGGATCGAGCGGCTCGCGGAGCTGGTCGGTCCGACCCCCGATGGTGCGATCGAGCGAACGTGGCCGCTCGTCTCCTGACGATCACGCCACAGGTCGGGGCAGGTCACGCAACGGAACAGGACCGGCACCCGATACGTTCGTACGGAACGGAAGACGCGAGCGCAGGCGTGTTGTGTGCCACGCTGTGCGTCCCTGGGTGCGGCATCCGGGGTGGTATGCGGTGCACACTGGCGGATCGGACGCCTCCGCGAGAAGAGAGCAGGTAAGCGTGGCTGGGTCGACACGGGCGAAGCAGAGCGGCGGTAACGGCCGGGCTTCGGGGTCCTCCGGCGGGACGGACTCCGGACGTCGGCGGTTGGTCATCGTCGAGTCCCCGGCCAAGGCACGCAAGATCGCCTCTTACCTCGGCACCAACTTCGTGGTCGAGTCCTCCCGCGGCCACATCCGCGACCTGCCGCGCGGCGCCGCCGACGTGCCCGCCAAGTACAAGGGCCAGTCCTGGGCGCGCCTCGGCGTGGACGTGGAGAACGACTTCGAGCCGCTGTACCTGGTGACCGCGGACAAGAAGTCGACGGTCAGCGAGTTGAAGGACGCGCTGAAGGAAGTCGACGAGCTCTACCTCGCCACGGACGGCGACCGCGAGGGCGAGGCCATCGCCTGGCACCTGATGGAGACGCTGAAGCCGAAGGTGCCGGTGCGGCGCATGGTGTTCCACGAGATCACCGAATCCGCCATCCAGGCCGCCGCCGCGAACCCGCGCGACCTCGACCAGGACCTGGTGGACGCGCAGGAGACCCGTCGCATCCTGGACCGGTTGTACGGCTACGAGGTCAGCCCGGTGCTGTGGAAGAAGGTCATGCCGAAGCTCTCGGCGGGCCGCGTGCAGTCCGTGGCGACCCGGATCGTGGTCGAGCGGGAGCGGGAGCGCATCAAGTTCGTGCCCGCCTCGTACTGGGACATCTCGGCGACGATGGACGCCGGGGCGAGCGCCGAGCCGCCGCGCTTCGGCGCCCGGCTGGTGACCGTGGACGGGGCGAAGGTGGCCACCGGCCGCGACTTCGGCCCGGACGGCCGGTTGAAGAACGCCGACGTGAAGCCGCTGGACGAGCCTGCGGCGCGGCGCCTCGCGGCGGCGCTGACCGACGCCCGGCTCAGCGTCTCCAGCGTCGAGGAGAAGCCGTACACGCGGAAGCCGTACGCGCCGTTCATGACCTCCACCCTGCAGCAGGAGGCGAGCCGCAAGCTGCGCTTCTCGGCGGATCGCACGATGCGCACCGCGCAGCGGCTGTACGAGAACGGCTACATCACCTACATGCGAACCGACTCGACGACGCTGTCCGAGACGGCGATCACCGCGGCGCGCAACCAGGCCAGGGAGCTCTACGGGGACAGCCACCTGTCGCCGCAGCCCCGCCAGTACAACCGCAAGGTCAAGAACGCCCAGGAAGCGCACGAGGCGATCCGCCCGGCGGGCGAGAGCTTCCGCACCCCCGGCCAGGTCGCGAACGAGCTGGACGTGGACGGATTCAAGCTCTACGAGCTGATCTGGCAGCGCACCATCGCCTCGCAGATGGCGGACGCGAAGGGCACCACGCTGTCGGTGCGCATCACCGGTACGGCGACCTCCGGTGAGGAGTGCACGTTCGCCGCGTCCGGCCGCACGATCACCTTCGCCGGGTTCCTCAAGGCGTACGTGGAATCGGTGGACTCGGAGGCCGGTGGCGTCGCCGACGACGCCGAATCGCGGCTGCCGCGGCTCAGCCAGGGCCAGGCGATCACCGCCGCCGAGCTGGAGCCGGACGGCCACAACACGAACCCGCCGGCCCGCTACACCGAGGCGAGCCTGGTGAAGGCGCTGGAGGAGCTGGGCATCGGCCGCCCCTCCACCTACGCGTCGATCATCAGCACCGTGCAGGAGCGCGGCTACGTGTGGAAGAAGGGTTCCGCGCTGGTCCCGTCCTGGGTGGCGTTCGCCGTGGTCGGGCTGATGGAGCAGCACTTCGGCAGGCTGGTGGACTACGACTTCACCGCGGCGCTGGAGGACGAGCTGGACCGCATCGCCGAGGGCCGCCAGCAGCGCACCAAGTGGCTGTCCGGCTTCTACTTCGGCGGCGAGGTCGGGCCGGGTGATTCGATCGGCCGCGCGGGCGGGCTCAAGAAGCTCGTCGGCTCCAGCGTGGAGCAGATCGACGCGCGCGAGGTGAACTCCATCCCGATGTTCACCGACGACGAGGGCCGCACCGTCTACGTGCGGGTGGGCCGCTACGGCCCGTACCTGGAGCGTCCGCTGAACGCGGAGGAGTCGCAGCGGGCGAACCTGCCGGACGACCTGCCGCCGGACGAGCTCAGCTCGGAGGTCGCGGAGAAGCTGTTCGCGACGCCGATGGAGGGCCGCAGCCTCGGCACCGATCCGGCGACCGGGCACGAGGTGATGGCGAAGGAGGGCCGGTTCGGCCCGTACGTCACCGAGGTCCTCCCCGAAGGGGACAAGTCGAAGCCGCGCACCGGCAGCCTGCTCAAGTCGATGTCGTTGGACACCGTGACCATCGACGACGCGCTGAAGCTGCTGTCGCTGCCGCGGGTGGTGGGCACCGACCCGGAGTCCGGCGAGGAGATCACCGCGCAGAACGGCCGCTACGGCCCGTATCTCAAGCGCGGGACCGATTCGCGGTCGCTGGAGACCGAGGACCAGATCTTCACCGTCACCGTCGACGAGGCGCTGAAGATCTACGCCCAGCCGAAGCAGCGCGGCCGCCGGGCCGCGGCCCCGCCGCTGCGGGAGCTCGGCGACGAGCCGGACACCGGCAAGCCGCTGGTCATCAAGGACGGCCGGTTCGGTCCGTACGTCACCGACGGCGAGACGAACGCCTCGCTGCGCAAGGGCGACGAGGTCGAGTCGCTGACGATGGACCGGGCCGTCGAACTGATCGCGGAGCGGCGGGCGAAGGCCCCGGCGAAGAAGAAGACGACGAAGTCGACCGCGAAGACCAGCACGGCGAAGTCGACGAAGAGCACCGGCACGAAGACGACGGCGAAGAAGTCGACGACCAAGACGGCGTCGAAGTCGACCGCGACCAAGTCGGGGACGTCGAAGTCCACCACCGCGAAGTCCGGCGCGGCGAAGAGCAGCACCGCGAAGTCGGCGAAGAGCCCGGCGTCCCGGGCGAGCGGCTCCCGCTCGTCCTCGTCGAGCCGCAGCACCTCGTCCACCAGCGGCAGCTGACCGCGGCTCCGGGCGTCGGGTCGCTGATCCGGTGTCGGCGCGGCCTCGTACAGTGCGTGTCGACGCAGGCGGCGCGACGACCCCGGAGGTGACGTGGTGGCGCAGGTCCCCGACCCGGTAGCGGGCGAAGTCCCCCCGGCGACCGGGGTGTGGGCGGACATCGTCGGCCAGCCCGACGCGGTGCGCACGCTGTTCGCCGCCGCGCAGGCCGCCCACCTCCAGGTCCGCGGCGAGCCCGCGCCCGCGGGCGCCATGACGCACGCGTGGCTGTTCACCGGGCCGCCCGGTTCGGGTCGTTCGGTGGCCGCCCGGGCGTTCGCCGCCGCGCTGCAGTGCCTGGAACCGGGCGAGGCGCCGGGCTGCGGCCGCTGCGCGGCGTGCCGGACGGTGGTGGCGGGGACCCACGCGGACGTGAAGGTCGTGGTGCCGGAGGGCTTGACGATCTCGGTGCGCGAGATGCGGGCCCTGGTGCAGGCCGCGGCGCGCCGCCCCACCACCGGCCAGTGGCGGGTGGTGCTGATCGAGGACTCCGACCGGCTCACCGAAGGCGCGGCGAACGCGCTGCTGAAAGCGGTGGAGGAACCGCCGGAGCGCACGGTCTTCCTGCTGTGCGCGCCGTCGGACCACCCGGAGGACGTGCCGGTCACGATCCGCTCCCGGTGCCGCGCGATGCAGTTGCGCACCCCGCTGGCCGGGTCGATCGCCGAGGTGCTGCGGGAGCGCGACGACGTCGGCGACGAGATGGCCCGGTGGGCGGCTTCGGTGTGCGGCGGGCACATCGGGCGGGCTCGGCGGCTGGCCACCGATCCGGAGGCCCGGGAGCGGCGGGACCGGGTGCTGAGCATCCCGGTGGGGCTGCGCCGGTTCTCGGACGTGTTCACCGCGGCGAGCGGGCTGGTGAGGTCCTCCGAGTCGGAGGCGACCTCGGCGAACGAGGACCGCAACGAGGCGGAGAAGGACGAGCTGCGCACCGCGATGGGTGCGGGCGGCACCGGCAAGGGCACGGCTTCGGCGACCCGCGGCGCGAACGCGGCGCTGAAGGAGCTGGAGAAGAAGCAGAAGTCGCGCGCGACGCGCTCGCAGCGCGACGCCCTGGACCTGGCGCTGGTGGACCTCGCCGGGTTCTACCGCGACGTGCTGGTCTCCCGGTCCGGGTCACCGGCGTCGTTGAACCACCCGGATTACGCCTCGGACGTGGCGAAGGCCGCGTCGCAGTGGACGTCGGAGTCGACGCTGCGGCGGCTGGAGGCGGTGCTGGAGTGCCGCACCGCGCTCACCCAGAACGTGAAGCCGATCATCGCGGTGGAGGCGATGGTCGCGACCCTGCACCACGGCTGACGGGCGCAGGGAAAGGCCCCCGCGCTCTCCTCCCAGAGCGCGGGGGCCGTGGCTTGCGTGATCAGCCGCGCTGATCGAGGTTGGCGAGCCCCGCCAACGGGGTGCCGCTGAGGCCGTCGGCCAGCGGCTTGCCGACCGCACCGCCCGCGTTGCTCAGGTCGAGCAGGCCGCCCTTGGGCGTGCCGCCCACGGTGGGCTTGGTGGTGGGGGCCGTGGCGGTGGTGTCGCCACCGTCCTCGCCGTTGGAGCCGTTCTGACCGCTGGTGCCGGGCTTGCCGGGCTGCCCGCTCTGGGAGTCGGTGGTGGTGTTCACCTGGTCCGCGGGCAGCGCGTTGATGAGGCCGATCATCGAGGTGCCGAAGTCGTCGATGGTGTCGACGATGCCGCGCACGTTCTCGTCCTTCGCGAGGCCGTCCACCGGCGTCGCGCCGGAACGGGCGCTCTGCTGGGCGGGGATGACGCCGCCGATCGGGAGGTGGGCGCCCTGGGTGGCGACCGGATGGGTGTGGGCTTGGGTGAAGTCCTGCAGCGCGTCACCGATGACGTTGCCGTCACCGGTGCGGCCGGTGGCAGTGCCCGCCTGCTCGGCGAGGGCCTGCGGCGCGCGCACCACGTCGCCGACGGTCTGCTGCACGCCGTGCACGGTTCCGGCGGCGTGGAAGGCGGTCTGGGCGACCCCGTTGTCCACCGGCAGCTCGGCCGGGAACTGCGAGTCGGCGTGCGCGGTGCCGGCGAAACCGACGGCGCCGGCGCCCGCCAGCACGGCGGCGGCCGTGGTGAGGCTGCGTTTCATCGCCTTGCTCCTCTCTGCACAGGCCCTCACCTGTGCGCCAGAGGTCGCAGCGTACGGAGCCGGGACCGGCCACTAATCAGCGATCACAGCCGTCGCGGTGCGTCGACGGGGAGTGCGCTGAGCGGCCGGTTTCCGACCCGTTCGTGTGAGGCGGAAGATCTTGGAACTACTGTCCGGCGACGGAGGTCACGTCGATGGACTGGTTGAGGTGCTGCTGGCGCTTCGCCTGCTCCTCGCGCAGCGACTCGACGGTGTCGGCGAATTCGGCGTACGCGTCGCCTTCGTCGTCGAACCTGCTGTAGCGGCCCGCGCGTAATTCGACCGAGTGGTACTCGCGTTCGAGCACGTCGGCGGTCTGCTGCAGGCTCGCCGCGCGCTCCCGGTACTTCGCGTAGCCGCCGAACGCCGCCGCGACCGCCACCAGCAGGCTGATCGCCACCGCGGCCCAGCGCGCGCCGACGACCGCGGCGGAGGCCGCGGTGACGGTGGCGCTGATGATCGAGCCGGCGATCACCACGGTGTGCAGCACGTGGTCCTTCCAGCGGTGCCTGCCCGCTTCGGCGCGGTAGCGCTCGATCACGTCCGGCAGGTCGGCCCGGTAGCGCTTGCGCATGCCGAGCAGGTCGCCCGCGTTCCACTCGTCGAGTTGGTGCTCGCGGTGCGCGCGTTCCAGCTCGCGCAGTTCGGAGGCGACCGCGCGCACCGCGAAGTGGTGCCGGTAGGCGATGCGCCCCGACGCGGCGACCGAGCCGACCGGGATCGCCACGGCCAGCACCGAGACCGCCACCGGTGGTGCGAGCAGCACGATCCCGGAGATCGAGAGTCCGGCGAGGGCCACGTTCCCCGGACAGGTCCAGATCAGCAGGAGTCGTTGCAGGATGCGCGCTCGGTAGAGCTGTTCGGACAGCTCGCTGATGCGGCGCTCCCAGTCCTGCGGCTGGGTTTCCCCGGCGATGACCCCGCCCCCAATGATGCCCGTGCCCGCGTCCCAACGCTCCATCACATCGATCCTTCCGGCGTCACTGTGATCGAAGTAGTTCCCCAAGTACGACGACAATCGACCGGTCGGGTGATAGCTGATTGGGCTGATCGGCCTACACCCTGTTGCGCCATGTGATCACTGCAGGTCGGCCGGGAGGAATCTTCGCCGAAACCTGCCAGTGATAACAGCCGATGGCGCAAGTACTCAGTCGCCGCGACTACTCGCCCCGGATCGGGGCTCTCCACTGTGGCAGCGCACCCGTCCGGCCCAACCACGTGGGCCACGGTCGGCGCATCGCACCTGCCTGCTATGGGGCGCGGGGGCGCGTGCCGGGGGATTCCCCGGTGTCGCGGCGGCCGGTGTCGCAGGTGGTCCGGGGTGGCGCGGCGGAGCGGTGCGCGTGGTGCTCGGACCCGTTCGGATCCTGGTCTCGTCCGGTCTCGGCACGTATTTCGGGGCGCGGTTCGCGCATGGCTTTTCCGGGAGTTCCGAACGGGAGGTGGTGCCCGTCCGCGCGTCCCTCGCGCGGGCGGGGCCGATTCTGCCGGATTCGCCGTTCCGGCAGTTCAGTTCGGTGTGGCGGAATGCCCGAGGGCGGGCGGGACGATCTCCGCGGGCTTTCGTCGAATGCGCAATTCGGCGGCCGGTGGCGGGAATGGGTGGTCCCGCGCATTCCGGGAATGGACTGCTGCCGGGGGCCCGGGAAAGCCGGTCGCGGTCACGGCGGGCGCGCGGTCGCGGAGCCGACGGGGGAGGACGAAGAAAAGACCGCAGGTCCACCGGGGTGGTCCTGCGGTCTTCTCGGCGAGCCGCCTGAGGGAATCGAACCCTCGACCTACGCATTACGAGTGCGTCGCTCTGGCCGACTGAGCTAAGGCGGCGTTGCGGAGCAAGTGTAGCGGGTGGCCGCGACGGCCCGGCGAAGGGGTTGGCGGCCCGGTCGTGCGTCACCGGTTGCGCTGAAATCGGGCGTCACTCGGACGGGAGCCCGTCGTTGAGAGATTCGGTGACGCTCGTCACCACTTCTTCTAGGGAAGGCAGGTCGGATGCGATCAGCTCGACCGCTGCGTCGTTTCGCCGCCGCCACGACGGTGTCGCTGGCCGTCGCCGGGCTGAGCCTGCCCGCAGCGTTCGCGCAGACCACGCCGGTGCCGACGCCGGTGGACCCGGACCAGCCCCCGGCTTCCGAGGGGCCGGCCCAGCCGGGCCCGATCACGGCCGAGGTGGGCACCGGGATCGGCGTGCTGCGGGTGCTGCCCGGCGCGGTGCCGGGAGAGACGATCTTCGACGATCCCGCGTACGAGGACGCGCTGCGCAAGCAGGCGCTGCTCGAACTCGGGCTCGGGCTGGCGAAGTCGACGGCGAACTCCGAGGCGTACCTGGCCACCGAGCGCTCGACCGCCGAGGCCTCGCCGTTCGGCGCCGCGATCGGCGGGTACGCGCCGCAGGTACCGGGCGCGTCGGTCGCGCAGACCGCGGTGCCGGACCACGCCGAGCCGACGACCACCGGCGTGCAGCCGCCGCCGTCCCCGGCGGACGCGCTGGTGAAGCTGGGGCTGCTGGAGGGCAGCGCGCACGCCAGGTGGGACGAGCGGCTCGGACCGTGCGTCTCGCCGATCTCGGAGGCGAGCAGTTCGCTGGCGAGCCTGTCGGCGGTGAACGTGCTGCCCGCGCTGCCGGACACCCCGCAGCAGGACGGCGACCAGCACGCGGCGCTCGCGGGCGCCCCGGGGTCGCCCGCCCGGCTCGGCGGTCTGCTCTCCGGTGGGGGACCGACCGAATCGGGCGCGGGTTCGCTGGTGCACGTGCCGGACGCGGTGCGTGCGCACTCCAAGATCGAACTGGTCGACGTGCCGGGCTCGGCGGGCAAGGCGGTGCGGTCCACCTCCACGATGCGGCTGGCGAGCGTGCGGTTGCTGTCCGGCACGCCGCAGGAGCTGCGGGTCGACGTGGTGAGCGAGCCGACGCTGACCGTCACCGCCACCGGTGATCCGGCCACGTCCACCGTGGACTACGAGGCCCCGGTGCTGCGGGTGACCCAGGGCGGGCGGGAACTCGCGGAGCTCGACGCGGCGAACCCGCAGGCGGACCTGCCGATCGGGCTGCCGGGCGTGCCGGGCGAGCTGCCGGTCGTCGGTCCGGCGGTGAACGACCGCGTGCTCGACCTCGGGGTGCTGCGGCTGAGCATCGGCGAGCTCACCCAGGAGGCGAACGGCACCGAGCTGCGCGCCGGTGCGCGGATGTTCGACCTGAAGCTGCTGCCGGGCACGGCGCTCGGCATGCCGGACGCGGCGCTGGCGGAGGTCTCCTTCGGCGAGCAGACGGCCCGCGCCGGGGCACCGGCGGGCGGCGTGCACTGCGACGTGCCGCCGGCCCCCGCTCCCGAGCAGCCCGCGCCACCGGCGCAGGGCGCCGCCGCTCCGCCGCTGGCCAAGACCAGCGGTGCGTACTACACGATCCCGCTGTTCTGGACCGGGACGGGCCTGCTGCTGCTCGGTTCGGTGCTGGTGGCCGCGGTGCCGCGCCGCCAGGGGTGACCGCCGTCGGCCCCCGGCCCCGAACCGGGGACGGCGACGGTGAGCCGCGGCTGCTCCTGCTGAGCTCGTGCGGCTCGGCCGGGTCCGGTGCGGGTGGCCTGCTCGGTGGAGCGGATCCGGGGCGCGGGCGGCGAGCAGCGCCCGCTTCGCCGGTCCGCGACGGGGCCGGGTCCGCGGGGGCGGCACCGCTCGGCCGGTCGTCCGGCGGCGTGGACCGCCCCCGGACGCGACGAAGGCCCTCCCCATCGGGAAGGGCCTTCGGGTTGCTCAGGGCGTCAGTGGTCGCCCTGCTCCTTGGCCCGCTCGTAGGACCGCTTGATCTCGGCTTCGGCCTCGGTGCGGCCGACCCAGGTGGCGCCTTCAACGCTCTTGCCGGGTTCGAGGTCCTTGTACACCTCGAAGAAGTGCTGGATCTCCAACCGGTAGAACTCCGCCAGGTGGTGGATGTCGCGCAGGTGCTCCTGGCGCGGGTCGTCGGAGGGGACGCAGATGACCTTGTCGTCGCCGCCCTTCTCGTCGCGCATCCGGAACATGCCGATCGCGCGCGCGGTGATCAAGCACCCTGGGAAGGTGGGCTCCTGCACCAGCACCAGCGCGTCCAGCGGGTCGCCGTCCTCACCGAGGGTGTCCTCGACGAAGCCGTAGTCGGCCGGGTACTGGGTGGCGGTGAACAACGTCCGGTCCAGCCGGATCCGGCCGGATTTGTGGTCCACCTCGTACTTGTTCCGGTTCCCCTTGGGGATCTCGATGGTGACGTCGAAGTCCACGCGGTTCCTCACTCGTTCTAGCCAGCTTGCTCGTCGAGACCGTGCCCGACCGTCCGGCCGCCGTTGCCAGGCCGGTCCCGCATCCCGGTCCCGTACATCGCCAGTGTCCTGACCTGCGATGATTTCGTCAGTCACCGCACGGCGTCACCCGAGGCCGAGCCGCAGGCTCACACGTCGGAGTGGCCGCCCGTGATGCGGCACGACCACGTCTAGTGTGGACCACGGCCGCGCGCCGAGCCCCACCGCAGTGCGGCAGCTCGCATCTGGCAGTCTTGCGCACCGTCGAGGAGGAAGCCCGTGCCCGAACCCCACCGCCTCAGGGGTGAGGTGTCCGAGCCCGATGCCGCCGAGCAGTCCTCGAACGCTTCAGCAGCAGGTTCGCCGGGCGACGAGCGGGGCGGCAACGCCGAGCGGCCCGAGCGGCAGCGGCTCGCGGAGAGCGAGGCGGAGGGGTTCCCGGTCGAGGACCAGGAGGCCGCCCCTCCCGCGCGCGGGAACGAATCGGAGCCTTCCGGCGATGGACAGCCGGTGAAGGACGATCGAACCGACTCCACCAGCGATGACGGCGCGGGAACCGCGGAATCCGGTGGGAACGCGGAATCCGGTGGCACCGCGCGGGCCGGTACCGGTTCCGCCGCCGCGGAGGAGGAGCGGTCCGCGGCCGAGCCCGGATCGGACGGGGATGCGGCGGGGAGCGCTGTCGCCGGGGCGATGAGCGGGGATGCGGCTGCGGATTCCGCCGACACCTCCGCCGAAGCGGGCTCGACCGGCGCTGAGTCTGCCGACGCCGACACCGACGCCACCGCCACCGCCACCGCCACCGCCGACGCCGATTCCGCTGACGCCGATTCCGCCGACTTCGATGGTGACTCCTCCGAGGGCGATGCGGCAGTCGGTGGGACCGACGCTTCGCGCACGCAGCGGGACGGGGCCGGAGCGAGGGGTTCCGGGCGGGGTGCCGCCGACTCGAAGCCGGGCGCGCTGGACCAGACCGTGACCGGGCGGCTGCCCGAGGGCGACGCGGAGGACGACGGATCGGGTCATGCCGGAACGGGTGGCCCGAGTTCGGCGGACGCCCGCTCGGCGGACGCCCGCTCGGCGGACGCCCGCTCGGCGGACGCCGGTTCGGATGGCGCCGAATCGGATGGCGCCGAATCGGATGGCGCCGAATCGGATGGCTCTCGCTCGGCGGGCGCTGGATCGGATGACGCTGGAACGGACGGCGCCGGATCGGACGGCGCTCGTCCGGTGGACGCCGGGTTGGACGGTGCGCGCTCGGCGGACCCCGGATCGGACGGCGCCGGATCGGACGATGCGGGAGCGAGCCGGGCGACCGGCGGCGCGAGTGGATCGGCTGCCGCGGACGCGGGCCCCGCGGCCGACGAGCAGGACTTCCCGACGCAGGACCCCGAGGAACAGGGGGAAGGCTCAGCGGAGCGGGACGAGGCCCCGGCCGGCGGCGACGGCTCGACCGCGACCGGCGCCGCGCCGGCGGACGGGACCGGCTCTGCCTCGGTGGACGGGACCGGTTCCGCCTCGGTGGACGGGACCGGCTCTGCCTCGGTGGACGGGTCCGGCGGCGCGCCGGGCACGGGTCCGGGATCGACCGTCCGCGGCTCCCTGCGCGGCGACGTCCAGGCCGAACCGAACTCGATCAGCTCCCGGCCGGTCGGCTTCGTCGGCTCGGTGGAGCCCGAGGCCGGGCGGGAAGCCGCCGCGCACGACTTCTCCGGCTGGCAGACGACCGGGTCCCAGGTGACCGGGCGGGTCTCCGGTGTGCTGGACACCGCGTTCCGCGGTGCGGTCCCGGGCGCGGCGTCCGCGCCCGGTTCGGCTGACGACCGTTCGGACGCGGAAGCGACGGGACCGGGAACTTCGGGCGCGTCGTCCGAGGAGCGGTCCGCGGACGCGGCGGCCGAGCCTTCGGGTGACCAGCTCGCGGGTGACCGGCCTTCGGCTGACCACCCTTCGGACGGCTCGGTTGCGGACGACCGCCCCTCGGGCGCTCGGGGTCCGACGGATCCGGGTTCCGCGGACGCGGACCCGACGGCGGAGTCGGCGACGGCGGAGTCGGCGGAGCGGTCGGCCGCGCAGGAGCGCGCCGCCGGGCACGGCTCGACGACCTCGGCGCAGCGCGGGACCGCCGCGGACACCGCCGACGAGACGGCGAACGCCGAGGACGGGAACACCGGAGACGGGAGCACCGGAGACGAGCGGACCGGCGCGGCAGCGGAGCAGGCGGCCCCCGCCGCGGAATCCGATGCGGAGAGCACTGGCGGTGCGACCCGGCCGAGCAGCGGGTGCTCGGCGAGCACCGCCGACGCGGACGGTCCCGCCGACGCGGCCGGTCCCGCCGACGCGGACGGTCCCGCCGACTCGGCGACCGGCGCCACGGCCGCTGCTGATCCGGCCGGCTCCCCGGCCACCGCGGACGGCCGCACCGGTGAGGACGCTGCCGAGGACGCGGACGGGGTGGACGAGGACGCACCGGGACGGACCGATCGTTCCGCCTCGGAGGACGGCTCGGACCGGCCCGCGAAGCGGGCATCCGAGGACTCGGCCCCGGACCACCGGACCACCGCCGAGCGCGCCACGGGCCGCCAGGACACCGACCACCGGACCACCAGCGACCGGACCACCGACGACCAGGCCACCGACGACCAGGCCACCGATCACTGGACCCAGGACGGCTGGACCGAGGGCCGCTGGACTCAGGACGGCTGGGCTGCGGACGCCGGGACCACGGGCGACCGGACCACCGACGAGCAGACCACCGGCGAGCAGACCGTCGGTGAGCAGAAGGCTGACGAGCAGACCTCCGACGAGCGGACCACCTCCGACGAGCGGACCACCTCTGACGAGCGGACGACCTCCGACGAGCGGACCACCTCTGACGAGCGGACGACCTCCGACGAGCGGACCACCTCTGACGAGCGGACGACCTCCGACGAGCGGACCACCTCCGACGAGTGGACCACCTCTGACGAGCAGGCCACCGACGAGCGGGCCACCGACGAGCGGACGACCGAGCGCGCCGCGCCGGACTTCGAGGTGGCCGACCCGGAGCAGGCCGCCGCCGTCAGCCGGGCGGAGCCGGCGGAGGACACCGAGGCCACCGGGCCGCAGCAGCCGGCGACCGCGGCTGAGCCCCGGCCCTCCGAGACCGAGGCCGAGGGCGCCGGCGCGGCGGTGGACGTGCCGCTGGACACCGCGGTGGCCGCGCAGGCCGAGCTCACCGAGGACGTCGAAGCCACCGGCCCGCAGCGGGCGGTGCCCGCGGAGGCGCCGAGCTCCGAGCAGGACTCCGGCCGGACGGGCACGACCGAGCGCTCCGCGCCCGCGACGGAACGCTTGGACCGCAGCGCCCTCGCCGACCGCTCGACGACCGCGGACCGCTCGACGACCGCGGACGCCGACCGCTCGACCACCGCCGACCGCCCGGACACCACCGACGCCCCGGCCGCTCCCGGCCATCCGGCATCCTCCGGCGGCCAGGCCACCGAACCGGCCGAGCGGACCACCGACGTCGACCGCGACGCGACGGCCGACCAGGACGCGGACGCCACCCGCGGTACCGCCCCGAGCACGGACCGGGATCCGACCGCCGACACCGGCCGGCTCCCCGCCGTCGAGGACGGGACCGCCCGCGTCGACCGCCGCCGGGCGGCCGAGGAGCGGACCCGCGACGAGTGGCCGACCGCCGAGCAGGCCCGGGTCGAGGCGGAGCCCGAGGAGGCCGCGGACGACCGGGACGAGCCCGTGGACTCGGCGTTCTCCGCCGATGCGGGCGCCGCCCCGCCGTCATCCACCGATCCCCGGCCGCACGTCGAGCAGCCGCCCGCGGTGGACTCCGCGTTCACCGCGGATGCCGGGACGCCGATCGGGCCGCCGCCCGCCGAGCAGACCCAGCAGTTCCGGCGGATCGACGACACCCAGCAGTTCAGCCTGGCCGACCTGGAGCAGGAGGCTCGACGCCGCGAGCAGCAGGCTCCGAAGCAATCGGACCAGCAGGCTCCGAAGCAGCCCGGCGAGCAGCACGCTCCGAAGCAGCCGGACCAGCAGCAGGCCGCGAAGCAGCCCGACCAGCAGCAGCGCCCCCAGCAGGGTCGGCAGCCCCAGGACCCGCAGCAGCAGGGCCGCACCGAACCCCCGCAGGACCGCCCCGCCGACCGGCCGCGCCCGCAGGCGTTCGACCAGGGTCCGCCGACCACCCGGATCCCGATCGTCCCGCCCGCGCCGCAGCAGCCGTCGCGCCCGGTGCCCGGCCCTTCGGACGCGGAGCGCACCCAGCAGTTCCGCCGCCCCGACTTCTCCGGCCCGCCGCCCGGCAGGCAGCAGGGGCAGCAACCTCCGCCGCCGCGCACCATCCCGGTCGCGCCGCACCGCCCACCGCAACAGCAGCAGCCCCCGCAGCCGCAACGGCACGCGCAGCCGCAGGACTTCGCCGTTCCCGCGCAGCCGCCGCGGCCCCAGGAGCAGGCCCAGCCCGCGGAACCGCACGAGGACGAGCGGTACGACGGCTACGAGGAGCACGAGGACGCTCCCGCCGAAGCGGCCCCGGCGCCGCGGCGCAGGCGCGCCACGGTGCTGCTGGCGGTGTTGACCGTGGTCGTGCTGGGCGCGGGTCTCGCGGTCGGCGTCCCGGCGTTGATCAACGGGATCAGCGCCGCCCAGCTGGCCGATCCGCCCGCTCCGGTGCGGCTGTCCCCGTCGATCCGCCCGGTCGGGATGGACGCGCCGGAGCCGAGCGGTTCCGGCATCGAGGCGGCGGTCAGCGGCCCGCTGGCGAACCCGGTGCTGGCGCCGGTCACCGGTGCGGTCGTCGACGTGCGGTCCGGGAAGACGCTGTGGGAGCGGCAGCAGGACACGCCGATGATGCCCGCCTCCACCGGCAAGTTGCTCACGACCAGCGCCGCGATGCTGGAGCTCGACCACGACGCCCGGTTCACCACCGAGGTGGTGCGCGGTTCCCAGCCCGGCAGCGTGGTGCTCGTCGGCGGCGGCGACCCGACGTTGTCGACGATGCCCGCGGGCCAGGAGTCGGTGTACCCGGGCGCGGGCCGCTTCGACGACCTCGCCGAGCAGGTGCGGGCGGCGACCGGCGGCCAGGTCACCTCGATCCAGGTGGACAACAGCCGCTACCGGGGGCCGACGATGGCCCCCGGCTGGCTGCCCGGGGACGTCGGCGACGGGATCATGGCGCCGATGGAGTCCGTGATGGCCGACGGCGGGCGCACCGGCGACCCGACCGAGGAGTACGACTCGCGGACCCAGAACCCCGCCGAGCAGGCCGGTCGGGAACTCGCGCAGCGGTTGGGCGTGCCCGCCTCCGCGGTGTCCGAGGGGACCGCGCCGCGCGGCGCCCAGCGGCTCGGTGCGGTGCGGTCGGCGACGATGCGCAAGCTCGTCGAGAGCACGCTGATCCACTCGGACAACGTGCTGGCCGAGGCGCTGGGCCGCGAAGTCGCGATCAAGACCGGGAAGGAACCGTCCTTCGCCGGTTCGGTGCAGGCGGTGCGCGAGGTGCTGCAGCGCAACGGCGTCGACCTCACGGGCGTGCAGATGTCCGACGGCAGCGGCCTGTCCACGGAGGACCGCATCCCGGCGAAGGTGCTGGCCGGGTTGATGGCCACCGCCGCCGAACCGGAGCGCGACGGCGGCCTGCCCGCCAAGAGCGCGAAGCTGCGCGCGCTGCTCACCGGCCTGCCCGTCGCGGGCGGCTCCGGCAGCCTCGCCGACCGCTACGGCGACGGCGCGGGCCGCGGCTGGGTCCGCGCGAAGACCGGCACCCTCGACGGGGCGAACAGCCTGTCCGGGACGATCCTCACCGAGGACGGCCGGCTGCTGGTGTTCGCGCTGATGTCCAACAGCACCAGCCCGCCGACGCAGGTCCGGCCCGCGCTCGACGAGGTCGTCGCGGCCGTCCAGCAGTGCGGTTGCCGCTGATCGCGGGCTCGCACCGGGCTCGGCCAGCGGTGTCGCCGCTCGTCGCGACCGGAGTACGGTCGATTCCGTGACTCCGCGATCCGCGACGCTGCCGCCCCGACCGCACGGCCGGGACGGCGCGCAGCGCTCGCTCGACTGGGACCTGGCGGCCGCGACCGCGGGCCGGTTGATGCGCAGCGGACCCGACGTCCCCCGCGAGGACGCGGTGCACGCGGTCCGCTCGCTGCGCCGGGCCGGGGTGGCCGCCGAAACGCACGTGCGGGAGCTGACCGGGCTCGGCCTGGACCTGCCGGTGCTCGAAGGCGACGTGGTGGATCGGCGGGAGTGGGTGCGGGCCGCCGCGCAGGGCCTCTCCGAGCTGACGGGCATCGCGCTGCGCTCCCGCGGCACCGGTTCCGGCGACGATCCGCTCGGCGGGCTGGGTGCCCGGGGCGCGGGCGTGCAGGCCGGGCTGGTGCTGTCGTACCTGGGCACGAAGGTCCTCGGGCAGTACGACCCGTTCCTGCCCAGCGAGCGCGGCACCCGGCCCGGGCGGCTGCTGCTGGTGGCGCCGAACATCGTGGCCGCGCAGCGGGCGCTGGACGTGCCCGCCGACGACTTCACGATGTGGGTGTGCCTGCACGAGTCGACGCACCGGTTGCAGTTCAACGCGGTGCCGTGGCTGCGGGACCACTTCGCGGACAGCCTCGGCATGCTGCTCTCGGACCTGGATTCCTCCCCCGGCGAGCTGCTGGGCAGGCTGCCCGCGATCGTGCGCGGGGTGCGCGCCGGGCCGGACGCGCGGTCCAGCCCCGGCGTGCTCGGTGTGGTCGAGCTGCTGCAGGGGCCGCGGCAGCGCGCCGCGCTGGACCGGATCCTGGCGCTGTCCACCCTGCTGGAGGGGCACGCGGACCACGTGATGGACGCGGTCGGGCCGAGCGTGGTGCCCAGCGTGGCCACCATCCGCCGCCGGTTCACCGAGCGCCGCCAGGGCGGCGGGGTGCTGGACCGGCTGCTGCGCAGCCTGCTCGGCGTGGACGCCAAGATGCGCCAGTACGCGCAGGGCGCGGCGTTCACCCGGTACGTCGTGGACCGGGTGGGGATGGACGGCTTCAACGCGGTGTGGACCTCCCCGGAGCACCTGCCGACCCGGGCGGAGACCACCGATCCCGCGTCCTGGCTGCGCCGCGTCCACGGCTGACCGCCGCACCTGGGGCTGCCCCGGTTGACCGCCGGGCTTTCGGATGGCCCGGCTGAGCGCCGGACCTGGGGCCTGATATCGGGACCACCGTTCGCGGGCGGGCCGTTGACCTGGGTCGTGGCGCGCCGCGGGGGCCGCCGAGAATGGGCCGGTGACTCCTGGCCGATCCGAGCGCGCCGCGGGGCCCGCGCTGCTGGCCGTGCGGACCGCGGTCCGCGACCTCCTCGCCGCCCACCCCGCGCTGCGGGACGCACCGCTGGTGGTGGCGTGCTCCGGCGGTGCCGACTCGTTGGCGCTCGCCGCCGCCACCGCCCACCTCGCCCGCGGCCGCGGCCTGCGGGTGTGCGCGCGGGTCGTCGACCACGGCCTGCAGCGGGGTTCCGCCGAGGTGGCCGAGCGGGCCGCCGCGCAGCTCGACGAGCTCGGCTACACCGACGTGCGGGTGCTGCCGGTGCAGGTCACCGGCGGCGGTGGGCCGGAAGCCGCCGCCCGCCGCGCCCGGTACGCGGCGCTGGACGCGGACCGTCCGGACGGGAGCGCGGTGCTGCTCGGGCACACCCGCGACGACCAGGCCGAAACGGTGCTGCTGGGCCTCGGCCGCGGTTCCGGCGCCCGCTCCATCGCCGGGATGCGCCCGTGGTCGCCGCCGTGGGCGCGGCCGCTGCTGGACGTGCCGCGGGGGACGACCGAGCGGGCGTGCGCCGAAGCCGGGCTGACGCCGTGGCAGGACCCGCACAACGGCGAGAGCCGGTTCACGCGTGTGCGGTTGCGCACAGCGGTCCTGCCGCTGCTGGAGGACGTCCTCAACGGCGGTGTCGCCGATGCGCTCGCCCGCACCGCGCGCCAGCTCCGGGAGGACGCCGACGCCCTCGACGAGGTCGCTGCGGCGGTCCGTGCGCAGGTCGAACGGGGTGCGGGCCTGGACGCGCGAGCCCTCGCCGAGCACCCGCCCGCGCTCCGGCGCCGGGTGCTGCGCGGCTGGTTGCTGGAACGCGGGGTCGCCGAGGTCTCGGACGCGCACCTGCGCGCGGCGGACGCGCTCGCGGGCGCGTGGCGCGGTCAGGGCCCGCACGCGCTTCCGGGCGGCTTTGTGCTCCGCCGGACGCATGGCACGCTTCAGGTGGAACGTGGTGGACGGGGAACCGCCGGTCGGGTGATCGGCGGGTGAACGTCCGTCCAACAGCGAAAGGGGAAGCCGGTCCGGTGTACGACGGCGACATCGCTTCAGTGCTCATCACCGAGCAGCAGATCCGCGACAAGACGGCCGAACTGGCCGAGCAGGTCGCCGAGGACTACCAGGACGCCCAAGGGGGCGACCTGCTGCTGGTGGGCGTGCTCAAGGGCGCGGTCATGTTCATGACCGACCTGGCCAGGGCGCTGCCGCGGCCCGCGCAGCTGGAGTTCATGGCGGTGAGCTCCTACGGCTCGTCCACCTCGTCCTCCGGCGTGGTGCGGATCTTGAAGGACCTGGACCGGGACATCGCGGGCAGGCACGTGCTGATCGTCGAGGACATCATCGACTCCGGTCTCACGCTGTCCTGGTTGCTGAAGAACCTGACCGCGCGCAACCCCGCCTCGCTGGAGGTGTGCACGCTGCTGCGCAAGCCGGACGCGGTCCAGGTGGACGTGCCGGTCCGCTACGTCGGGTTCGACATCCCGAACGAGTTCGTCGTCGGCTACGGGCTGGACTACGCGGAGCGGTACCGGGACCTGCCGCACATCGGCACCCTGGACCCGAAGGTCTACACCTCCGGGCGGTGATCCCTCTTGCCGCTGGCCGGGCCGGGTGCGAGAAAGGTCCGGTTCCGATCCGGGGTAGGGTTGCCGACCTGCACAACGCTCGGCGTGGTGGCGCGCTCGCCGCGGCCGGTACGCTGGTCCGAGGGGGTTGACGGCGGCGACGGTTCGTGCGCCGTTCACCGGTGCCGTTGCCCGAAGTGAAGTCAGGGAGGGTCGAGGCCGACCGCCGGCCGCAAGTGAATGGACCTCAAGCGCCTGCTCCGTAACCCGCTGCTCTGGATCCTGGCGGTGTTAGCGCTGATCATGAGCCTCAGCGTGCTCTTCGACGAGACGAAGGCCTATCAGCAGGTCTCGACCTCCGACGCTCTCCGGCAGATTTCCGAGGGCAAGGTGGCCGAGGCGACCATCCAGGACAAGGAACAGCGGGTGCTGCTGACCCTCAAGCAGGGCCAGAGCTTCGCCAACAGCGACCAGCTGATGGCGCAATACCCCGCCGGTGCCACCGATGCGGTGGTCGACGACATCCGGCAGTCGAACGTCGACAAGTGGAACACCGAGGTCACCCAGGACTCGTTCTGGACGCAGATGCTGATCTACCTGCTCCCGATCGGCCTGCTGGTGCTGCTGCTCATGTGGATGATGAACAACGTCCAGGGCGGCGGGAACCGGGTGATGAACTTCGGCAAGTCCAAGGCCAAGCAGCTCACCAAGGACATGCCGAAGACGCTGTTCAACGACGTCGCCGGTGCGGACGAGGCCGTCGAGGAGCTGCACGAGATCAAGGACTTCCTGCAGAACCCCGGCCGCTACCAGGCACTGGGCGCGAAGATCCCGAAGGGCGTGCTGCTGTACGGCCCGCCCGGCACCGGCAAGACGCTGCTGGCGCGGGCGGTCGCCGGTGAGGCCGGCGTGCCGTTCTACTCGATCTCCGGTTCGGACTTCGTGGAGATGTTCGTCGGCGTCGGCGCCTCCCGCGTCCGCGACCTGTTCGAGCAGGCCAAGCAGAACGCGCCGTGCATCATCTTCGTCGACGAGATCGACGCGGTCGGCCGCCAGCGCGGCGCGGGTCTCGGCGGTGGGCACGACGAGCGCGAGCAGACGCTGAACCAGCTGCTGGTGGAGATGGACGGGTTCGACTCGCGCGGCGGGATCATCCTGATCGCGGCGACGAACCGGCCGGACATCCTGGACCCGGCGCTGCTGCGCCCGGGCCGCTTCGACCGGCAGATCCCCGTCTCGGCGCCGGACCTGCGCGGCCGCAAGGCCATCCTGGGCGTGCACTCGAAGGGCAAGCCGCTGGCGCAGGACGCCGACATGGAGGGCCTGGCCAAGCGCACCGTCGGGTTCTCGGGCGCCGACCTGGAGAACGTGGTCAACGAGGCCGCGCTGCTCACGGCCCGGGAGAACGGCCAGCTGATCACCGGTGCCGCTCTGGAGGAGTCGGTCGACCGGGTGATCGGCGGCCCGCGCCGCAAGAGCAAGATCATCTCGGAGCGGGACAAGAAGATCACGGCGTACCACGAGGGCGGGCACGCGCTGGCCGCCTGGGCGATGCCGGACGTGGACCCGGTCTACAAGCTCACGATCCTGCCGCGCGGCCGCACCGGTGGGCACGCGCTCGTCGTCCCCGAGGACGACAAGGACATGATGACCCGCTCGGAGATGATCGGGCGCCTGGTGTTCGCGCTCGGCGGCCGGTCGGCGGAGGAGCTCGTGTTCCACGAGCCCACCACCGGTGCCTCCAGCGACATCGAGCAGGCGACCAAGATCGCCCGCGCGATGGTCACCGAGTACGGCATGACCGCGCGCCTCGGCGCCGTCAAGTACGGCAAGGAGGAGGGCGACCCGTTCCTGGGCCGCTCCGCCGGGCAGCAGCCGAACTACTCGCTGGAGGTCGCGCACGAGATCGACGAGGAGGTGCGCAAGCTCATCGAAGCCGCGCACACCGAGGCGTGGGAGGTGCTCAACACCTACCGCGACGTCCTCGACGAGCTCGTGCTGGAGGTCCTGGAGAAGGAGACGCTGGTCCGCAAGGACCTGGAGCGGATCTTCGCCAAGGTCGAGAAGCGGCCCCGGATCACGGCGTTCAACGACTTCGGCGGGCGCACCCCGTCGGAGAAGCCGCCGATCAAGACCCCCGGCGAGCTGGCGATCGAACGCGGTGAGCCGTGGCCCCCGCCGGTCGAGACGCCGCGGTTCAGCGACCCGGTGCCCGGACCGAACGGTGCGGTCCCCGCCGGTGCCGTTCCGGCCGGTCAGCACAACCAGGACCAGCCGCACGGCCAGGGGACGGTGCAGTTCCCGCACCCGCAGGGCCAGCAGCAGCCTCCGCAGGGCCAGCAACCGCAGCAACCGCAGGGCCAGCAGCCGTACGGCCAGCAGCCCCCGCAGGGCCAGCAGCCCTACGGCCAGCCCCCGCAGGGGCAGCCGGGCCAGTACGCCCAGCCGCAGGCGGTGCCGCCGAACTACGGCGCCCCGCCCGGCTGGACGCCGGCGACGGCCCCGGGCGGGACCGGTCAGCAGCCGTACCAGCAGTGGGTCCCGTCCTGGGAGCGGCCGCAGCAGCAGTCCGCGGAGCAGAACCCCGCGGCCGGTGCGCAGCAGGCCCCGCAGGCGGGTGCGGCCCAGCAGCAGGACGCGGCGAACGCCGGGTCCGCCGAGCAGCAGTCCCCGCAGCGGCCCCCGGAGTCCCAGCAGTCCCCGGACCCGGAGCAGCGGGGAGAGGACAAGGGCGAGAGCGGTCGCTGAGCGCCCGAGCGACAAGACCGGAAGAGGGGGGCCGTCGCACGTCGGCGGTCCCCCTCTTCGGTGCGGTGAGCCGGTGGAGGAACGACACGTGACCAGCAGTCTCGGTGAGCAGCCCGGGCAGGACGACGCCCCGGGCGGTTTCGAGCGGCCCGCATTCGACCAGGAGCGCGCCGCGGCGGCGATCCGGGAGCTGCTGCTCGCGGCCGGGGAGGACCCGGACCGCGAGGGCCTGCGGGACACGCCCGCGCGGGTGGCCCGCGCCTACGAGGAGTTGTTCGCCGGGCTCTACACCGACCCGGACGCGGTGCTGGACCGCACCTTCGACGAAGCGCACGAGGAGCTCGTGCTGGTCCGCGACATCCCGATGTACTCGCAGTGCGAGCACCACCTGCTGCCGTTCCACGGGGTCGCGCACATCGGCTACATCCCGAACGAGAAGGGCCGGGTCACCGGCCTGTCGAAGCTGGCGCGGCTGGTCGACCTGTACGCGAAGCGCCCGCAGGTGCAGGAGCGGTTGACCTCGCAGGTCGCCGACGCGCTGGTGCGCAAGCTCGAACCGCGCGGCGTGATCGTCGTCGTGGACGCCGAGCACCTGTGCATGGGGATGCGCGGGGTGCGCAAGGCCGGGTCCACCACGACGACGTCCGCGGTGCGCGGCATCTTCCGCAGTTCCGCCTCCTCCCGGTCCGAGGCGCTGTCGCTGATCAGAGGTTCCTGATGGGTGCGCTCCTGCCGAGGCCACCGCGCTGCGCCGTGATGGGCGTGCTGAACGTGACGCCCGATTCGTTCTCCGACGGGGGCCGCTACCTCGACGTGAAGGCCGCGGTGGAGCACGGCGTGGAGATGTTCGAGCTGGGCGCGGACATCGTCGACGTGGGCGGTGAGTCGACGCGTCCGGGCGCGGACCGGGTCGCCGCGGCCACCGAGATCGAGCGGGTGCTGCCGGTGGTGGCGGAGCTCGTCGCCGCCGGGGTGCCGGTGAGCGTGGACACCACCCGCGCCGAGGTCGCGGCCGCCACCGCCGCCGCGGGCGCCGCGATGATCAACGACGTCTCGGGCGGGCTGGCCGATCCGGACATGGCGCGGGTCGCCGCGGACACCGGGCTGCCGTGGGTGCTGATGCACTGGCGCGGGCACAGCAAGGACATGGGTTCGCTGGCCTCCTACGGCGACGTGGTCGCCGACGTGCGCTCCGAGCTGCTCGCGCAGGTCGACGCGGCGCTGCGGGCGGGAGTGCGGGAGGACGCGATCGTGCTCGACCCCGGCCTGGGCTTCGCGAAGACCGGGGAGCACGACTGGGCGCTGCTGCACCGGCTGGGCGAGTTCGTGGCCCTGGGGTTCCCGGTGCTGGTGGGCGCGTCCCGCAAGCGCTTCCTCGGCGGGCTGCTGGCCGGCGCGGACGGCGAGCCGCGCCCGGCGGCGGGCCGGGAGACGGCGACGGCGGCGGTGTCGGCGCTGGCCGCGGACCGCGGCGCGTGGGCGGTGCGGGTGCACGACGTGCGGAGTTCGCTGGACGCGGTCGCGGTGGCCGCGGCCTGGAACGCGGGAGGGACCGTTGGCTGACCGGATCGCGCTGACCGGGTTGCGGGTGCGCGGCAACCACGGCGTGTTCGAGCACGAGAAGCGGGACGGCCAGGAGTTTCTGGTCGACATCACCGTGTGGGCGGACCTGGCGGGCGCCGCCGCCGCCGACGACCTGGCGCAGACGCTGAACTACGGCGAGCTGGCGCAGCGCGCCGCCGACGTCGTCGCGGGCCCGTCGCGCGACCTGATCGAGACGGTGGCCGCGGAGATCGCCGACGGCATCATGGCCGACCACCGGGCGCACGCGGCCGAGGTGACGATCCACAAGCCGTCCGCGCCGATCCCGCTGACCTTCGCCGACGTGGCGGTCACGATCCGCCGGTCGCGGCGCGCGGCCCGCGGCGGCGCGGCGTGAGCCGGGCGGTGCTGTCCCTCGGGTCGAACCTGGGGGACCGGCTGGCGCACCTGCGGTCCGCGGTCGCCGGGTTCGGGGACGCGGTCGAGGCCGTGTCGCCGGTGTACGAGACGGCGCCGTGGGGCGTGGTGGACCAGCCGGACTTCCTCAACGCGGTGCTCGTGGTGCGGGCCGACGGCGTCGACGAGTGGGGCTGGTTGCGGCGCGGCCAGGAGCTGGAACGCGCGGCCGAGCGGGTGCGCGAGCAGCGCTGGGGCCCGCGCACCCTCGACGTGGACGTGGTCGTGGTGGACGGCGTGCGCAGCGACGAGCCGGAGCTGCTGCTGCCCCACCCGGGGACCCCGGAACGGGCGACGGTGCTCGTCCCGTGGGCCGTGCTGGAACCGGACGCGGTGCTGCCCGGGCACGGCCCGATCGCCGAGCTCATCGCGGCGTTGCCCGCCGCGGACGTCGCGGCCGTGACCCGCCGCGACGACCTCCTGCTCCGCCCCTGATCCGCAGGTGGACGGCCCGCCGGCCGCGGGACCGTCCACGGGGTCAGAGCGCGCGCACCGCGTCGGCGAGCCAGCGGGTCTGGCGCTCCGTGGTGGGGTGCGGCGGCCACTCGTTGATGATCGCGAGCAGTTCCCAGTAGCGGGACATCCGCTCGTCGTAGGGCTTGCCGAACTCCGCGGCGAGCTCGGCACGGCCCGCCGCGTCGTCCGGTGCGCCGCGCTGCTCGGCCCACAGGGCCGCCCCGCGCTCGCCGATCTCCCGGCCGCGGGCGGAGCCGGGAGCGTGCCCGGCCTCCTGCGCCTCCCGGATGGCGTCGAACAGCGCCCACCACTGGGCGGCGTGCTCCTGCTTCTGCACCGGGGGCGACTGCTCGCCCGCGGCGCGCTGCGCGGCCTGCTGCTCCCACAGCGCGCGGACCGCGCGGCGGAAGTCGTCGTCGGAGACGAGCTCGGCGAGCTCGATCCAGGCTTCCACCTGCTCGGTGCTCGGGTCGTCCGGCAAGGCCGGTTTCGCCGAGCGCATCCAGGCCGCGAACTCGGCGTCCACGTCGAGACCGCCGATCGTCCCGTCCCAGAACTCGTCGATGATCCGGTTGCGCTCGGCGTCGGACATCGTCGCCAGCTTGTGCATGAGCTGCACCTCTTCGGTAGGTCCGTCCAGTCGCACGACCGCCCGCAGCACGGCGCGGCGGGTCCGCAGCAGCCGCAGCTGGTCCTCCAGCAGGTCCAGCTGGGCCTCGGCGAGCCGCCGCACCGTGGTCTCCGCGGCCAGCACCCGGCGCACCTCGTCCAGCCCGGCGCCCAGTTCGCGCAGGGTGCGCACCAGTTCCAGCTTCGCGATCGACTCCACGTCGTAGAGCCGGTAGCCCGCGTGCGTGCGGTCGGTGGGCGGCACGACACCGCTGTCGGAGTAGAAGCGGATGGTCTTCACGCTCAGCCCGGTCCGCCGGGAGAGCTCTCCGATCGTGTAGCGCTGCGCGTCGTCCACGTCCCAGACCCTCGACCCTCCAGCCGGTGGAGGCTCAAGCCCCTTTTCCGGACCGGGTGGCCCACCGGCTGCCGCCGCCCGGTTCGCGCGTTCTGCGATGCTGGGATCGTGGCACCACGGCAGCAAGAGCGGATGAAGTTCACCCCGGCGCGGCAGCTGGTCGCCGCGGCGCTGGTCGCGGCGGTCCTGGCCTACGCGGGCGCGAGCTTCGCGTACGGCGGGTTGCCGCGGCTGCCCGCGCTGGCGGGCGCGACGCTGCTGCTGATCGCGGTGGTCGACGTGCTGCTGGCGGTGACGCTGCGGCCGCGCATCAAGCGCAAGCCCGGCACCGAGCCGGTGGACGCGCTGCCCGCGGCGCGGGCGGTCGCGCTGGCGAAGGCGTCCTCCATGGCCGGTTCGATCATGGGCGGGGTGTGGCTCGGGCTGCTCGGCTACCTGCTGCCGATCCGCGATTCGGTGCAGGCGGCGGGGGAGGACACCACCGCGGCGGTGATCGGCCTGATCAGCGCGGTGGCGCTGGTGGCCGCGGGGTTGTGGCTGGAGCACTGCCTGCGCAATCCCGACGACCCGGACGAGCCGTACGACGACGAGGGCTGAGCACCGGCGCGGAACGCGGTGATTCCTCTTGCACGGCAACGAATCGCTGCTCCGTTCGGCGGCCGTGGCGTGGGCCGCCCCGACGAACCGGGGATGGCCGCGTTCCCTGCGGGTCTCGATCGGATAAAGGCCGGGTACCGTGTGGTCATGTCCGACTCCGCCCGTTCCGCAGCCGCTGATCAGCGACCGTCGGTGCTGTGGGTCGGTGCCCTCGTCCTCGCCGCCGCCGCGACCGCGATCCTGGTGCTGAGCAACGATTCCCGGGTGCTCAAGCTCGGTCTGGTCGCCGCGCTGTGGGCGGCGCTGCTCGGTGCGTTCGGCGTCGCGAAGCTGCGCGGCAAGGCCACCGCGGCCGCCGAGCGGGAAGCGGAGCGGCAGCGCGTCTACGAGCTCGAACTGGAGCGGGAGATCGCCGCGCGCCGCGAGTTCGAAGCCGCGGCCGAAGCGGAGGCGCGGCGCACCGCGGCCGCCGAGTCGGACGCGGAGATCCAGGCGCTGAAGGCCGAACTGCGCGCCCTGCGGGAGAACCTGGAGCACATGCTCGGCGGGGACGTCCTGTTCGAGCGGGTCGCGCTGC